>JBCAZN010000038.1:0-11232 GCA_038533035.1 Pseudomonadota bacterium | reverse complement strand
GTGATGACAATGGCAGCCAGAGTTTGCGCTGTATTTTTGCCAACGCCGCTGCGGGTCGGTTTTTGAGCAAGGAGCCGGACGAGCTTGTCGACTGCACGGTACGCGAACTGGTCAGTCTCGCTGCCTGCGGCATGGAAATTGACGCGGCCGATGACGTTCACGACGAACTGACTACCGCTATTCGCAACGGCCGTGGCCTCGATACAGAGGTATTGCACCGGCGCAACGGCCCTGGCCGCTGGTTGCGCATGATCTGCGAACCGGTCGGTGAAGATTTTGCAATGACGTTCGTCGACATCACTGACGGCAAGGCAAAAGAACGGCAGATGGAGTCGATCGCAACATCCGACCCGCTGACCGGCGTGCTCAATCGACGCGGGTTTGAGCGCGATGCTGCGCGACGGCTGACCGAAAGTGCGGACGATGCGACCGGGGCATTGCTGTTCATTGATCTGAATGACTTCAAGACGATTAATGATCGCTGCGGTCATGAAGTCGGTGACCAGCTGCTTACGATCGCGGCGGAACGGCTGCGCAAAAGTCTGCGCTCCTGCGACATTATCGGCCGGCCGGGCGGCGACGAATTTGTTGCGCTGGTTCCGGATGTGGACGACGCCGTTGCCGATCGACTGGCCAAGCGGCTGACGCGCGCGCTTGAAGAGCCATACACGATCGGCCGCGAACGCCTGGACTGCGCTGCAAGTATCGGTCTGGCGCTGTACCCGAAGAACGCCAACACATTGACGGGATTGCTGCGCGAGGCCGACCAGGCGATGTATCGCGCCAAAGCCCGCTGTCGTGGCGCAGAACAAGTTCGCCGCGAGGACCTGCTCGAAAAGGCCATGTAGGACTGCAACGTCTGCCTTAAAAGTGGTCTAATCGATCGCTTCCCCGACGAGGTAGATCGTTTGTCCGCAGCCGTTTCCATCGACACTGAATCTGACGCCGTCATCCGCCTGCGCGGATTGCAGCGCATGTATGAAATGGGCGCAGAACAGATTTACGCATTGCGCAGCGTCGACCTCGACGTACAGCCGGGTGAGTATCTCGCAATCATGGGCCAGTCCGGTTCGGGCAAATCCACGCTCATGAACATTATCGGCTGCCTCGACCGTCCAACCGCCGGCGAGTACTGGCTCAACGCCCAGCGAGTATCGTCAATGGGCGACCGGCAGCTGGCGAGCGCGCGCAACCGCGAAATCGGGTTTGTCTTCCAGACATTCAATCTGTTGCCGCGAATGACGGCACTGCACAATGTTGAAGTGCCGCTGATCTACAGCGGTATGAAGAAGCGCGAACGGGTCGAACGTGCAAGTACTGCGCTCGATACGGTCGGCCTGGCCGATCGCATGCTGCATCGGCCGTCCGAGATGTCGGGGGGGCAGCGCCAGCGCGTTGCGATTGCGCGAGCACTGGTTACCAACCCAAGCATTCTGCTCGCCGACGAGCCGACCGGAAACCTGGACTCGTCAACGGGCGAGGAGATCATGCGTTTGTTCGACAATATTCATGTCGCTGGCAACACGCTTATTGTCGTAACGCATGAACAACACATCGCCGATCATGCCGAACGCGTGGTCCGACTCAGCGACGGCGATATCGTGAGCGACACAGCAATAAAAGAATGAAAAAACTGTTACCCATCCTGATCCTGTTACCGCTTGTAGCCTGTGAAAAAGAGGAAGCAGGTGGTCCGATGTACGAAACGGCCAGCGCCGAGCGCCGCACGATCGAGGTGGCCGTAAGCTCGGCAGGTATCGTTGAGCCGATCGCCACGGTCGAGGTGAAGTCGAAAGCGTCCGGCGAGGTGCTCGAAGTCCTGGTTGAGACCGGTGATTTGGTGAACCAGGGAGACCTGCTGGTCAGCATCGACCCGCGCACCGTGCGCAATCGACTCGACCAGTCAGAGGCCGAACTCAAGGCAGCGCTGTCGCGCCGCGAGATTGCGGAAACGCAAAAGGCACGTGTCGAATCACTCGTGGGCAATGGCACGTTGACTCAGTCCGACCTTGAGCAGGCACAGCTCGACGTGGCGAATGCCGAAGCGCAGGTGGTGGCATCGCGAGTCAGTGTTGAAAATGCGCAGATCGCGGTCGACGACACCGACATCCGGGCACCGGTAACCGGGACCATCATCTCGAAGCCCGTGGAAGCGGGGCAGGTGATCTCGTCACCCACGCAGGATTTCTCAGGCGGCACGATGCTGTTACAGATGGCCGATCTGAGCGCGGTACAGATCCGCTCGCTCGTCGACGAAACGGATATTGGCAAGATTCGCCCGGGCATGCAGGCAACGATCACGGTTGCGGCTTACCCGAACCAGCCATTTCCGGGCGAGGTGTCGAAAGTTGAACCGCAGGCCGTCATCGAACAGAACGTCACGATGTTCGCGGTGCTGGTTTCCATCCAGAACCCCGACGGGTTGCTGATGCCCGGTATGAACGCCGAGGTCGAGGTGTCGATCGCTCGCGCCGACGATGCGCTGGCGATACCGGTAATGGCGTTGCGTACCGCCCGGGACATCCGTACCACGGCAACTATCCTGAATCGCAGTGAGGACGATATTCGGGCCGCACTGAACACTGGAAGCACAGCGCCGAAAAAACCTGAAGGCGGGCGACCGCAGGGCCGACGACCCGAGGGCGGACGTCCACGTGGCGCAAGGCCGACGACCGACTACCGATTCGGCGGCGATTTCTGGGTCGTCCTGGATACGCCCGACCGTGAAATTCGCAAGGTACGCACCGGCGTTACCGATCTTGACCGCGTTGAAATCGTCGACGGTCTCGATGAGAACGACAAAGTCCTGGTGCTGCCGAGCAGTCACCTGCTCGAAACCCAGGAAGATCTGCAGAACTTTATCAACCGTCGTGTGCGGGGCGTACCGGGAATCGGATAGCCATGCTGCTCGGGGAAACCATTCGCATCTCGCTGTCGTCTATCCGCAGCAACCTGTTCCGGGCGTTGCTGACGATGCTCGGCATCATCATCGGAGTCGCCGCGGTGATCACGATGGTAGCGCTCGGTACCGGGGCGCAGCGGGCGATTGACGAGCAGATGGCCGCGTTCGGTGGTGACATCCTCGAGGTGGAATCCTCGGCGTGGTTCAGTCGCGGTGTTGCACGCAATAAACAAACGCTGACAACCGATGACGCGCACGCGCTGTCGCGGGGACTGCAGCACGTCACCGAGGTCGTGCCCGAGATTTCAGGCCGCTTCCAGGTGAAGTACGGCAATAAGAACATCAACGTTCGCACACTGGGCACAACGCCCAATTACACGCGCGTGCACAATTTTGAAGTCGCACACGGACGCATGTACTCGGCGGCGGACGAGGCGGCGAGGCGCCGTGTCGTGGTGCTCGGTGCGAACATACCCGAGATGCTTGACGCCGAACCGGCAACGATGGTCGGTCGCGATGTGCAGATTCGCTCAATCAACTTCGAGATCATCGGCATCATGGCCGCAAAAGGCGGTCAGGGCTGGCGAAACCCCGATGACTTCATCTGGATTCCGCTGGCGACGGCGCAGTTTCGGGTCGCGGGCAACGAATTCGTCGAATCCATCAGCGCCAAGGTGGCCGCCGATTCGACGCTCGAGATGGCGATGCTCGAAATCGAGCGGGTGTTGCGTCGCGAGCACGGCATCCTGCCCGGCAAGGACAACGATTTTGCGATCATGGATCGCACCCAATTCGCACAGTCGCGACAGGAAGCGACGAAGGTCTTCACTTACCTGCTGGCTGGCATCGCAGGCGTGAGTCTCGTGGTCGGCGGTATCGGCATCATGAACATCATGCTCGTGACGGTGACCGAGCGCACCCGGGAAATTGGCGTGCGCAAGGCGCTCGGGGCGACCCGCGGTAACATTTTGCTGCAGTTTCTCGTCGAGTCGACCATCCTGTGCCTGCTCGGCGGCTTGCTGGGGCTGTTGCTGGGCGCCACCGCCTCGGCTCTGCTTGCGAAATACGCGGGCTGGCAGACAGTCGTAACCATGAGTTCGGCCATGACCGCATTTGGCTTCTCGGCTGCCGTCGGCATCGTCTTCGGCATCATGCCGGCGCAACGGGCGGCCGGACTTGATCCGATCGAAGCGCTGCGCCACGAGTAATAAAAGCGCTACTCGGCAGGTCTCCTAGTCAAACCTGTCAGGAATCCTACGATGACCCTCCGATCTTTGCTCCACGGCGCCTTTGTCGCCCTAATTACCTCAAGCCTCGTGTACAGCATGGCGTTGACCAGCGGCCACGCCGACGTGCCGATTGCGGCGACGGCGGATGATATTCAACCGCTGCAGGTCGGCGATCCGGCCCCGCGCTTTATCGTGGAAAACGTCGACGGCTCACCGTACGACTTCGACCCGAATCATCTCGACAAGCCGACGCTGCTGCTGACGTTTCGCGGCGGCTGGTGCCCGTACTGCAATACTTACCTTTCCGACATGCGGTTCGTGATTCCCGAGATTCGCGACATGGGTGTCGATGTGCTGTTCCTGAGCGGTGACCGGGCGGCGATTCTTTACGACAGTTTGAGTAAAGAGGCGCAGGAAGACATCGAAGGCCTGGACTACACGATTTTGTCTGACGCAAATGCGCAGGCCGCCATCGCGCTCGGCATTGCTTTCCGGGCCAACGAGCGAACGCGTAACTACGTTCGCGGCAAGGGCGCGCTCGAGAATTCTTCTATCGATCGGCATGGCGTATTGCCGGTACCGGCCGTTTTTGCAGTCGATAGCGCCGGCGTCATTCGCTACGCGTTTACGAACCCCAACTACAAGGTACGCCTCCCGGCTGACGAGCTGCTCGCGGTTGCGCGGCAGATTGCTGCAGAGTAACCGCGCCCGGTGATAGAGTTCGTGCTCCTCCAGGAGCACTTGTATGACAGACGCCTACCTATGTGACGCCGTGCGTACGCCGATCGGGCGCTACGGCGGCGCGCTTTCCCCGGTTCGTACCGACGACCTCGGTGCTGTTCCGATTGCCGCGCTCATCGAGCGTAACCCGGGCCTTGATGTGTCCAGGATCGACGACCTCGTCTTCGGCTGTGCCAACCAGGCGGGCGAAGACAATCGTAACGTCGGGCGAATGTCGGCGCTGCTGGCCGGGCTGCCTGTCGATGTTCCGGCGGCTACGGTAAACCGCCTGTGCGGCTCCGGTATGAATGCTATAGGCAATGTTGCCGACGGCATACGTGCCGGCAATATCAGTCTCGCGATAGCAGGCGGCGTTGAGTCGATGTCACGAGCGCCGTTCGTTATGGGTAAGCAGGCAACGGCATTCGGGCGCAACGCGGAGCTTTACGACACGACCCTCGGCTGGCGTTTCGTGAATCGCAAACTCGAAGAGCAATACGGCGTTGATTCTATGGCCGAGACGGCCGAGAACGTGGCCGACGATTTCGATGTGTCGCGGCAAGACCAGGACGCGTTTGCCTTGCGCAGCCAGCAGCGGGCCGAAGCGGCTGCCAAAGCCGGCTTGTTCGACGAGGAGATCGTTCCGGTGACGATTCCGCAGCGCAAAGGTGACGATCTCGTCGTCAGTGTCGACGAACACCCGCGGGCCGGGTCGACAATCGAAGGCTTGCAGAAACTGCGCCCGATCGTACGCAGCGACGGCACAATCACGGCTGGCAACGCGTCGGGCATTAATGACGGCGCCTGCGCACTAATCGTTGCCGATGAGGCCGCGGCGAAAACTAATAGCCTCGATCCCATTGCACGCGTCGTGGGCTGGTCGGTCGCTGGCGTCGAACCCCGCATCATGGGGATCGGTCCGGCACCGGCGTCGCAAAAGGTGCTTGCAAAGTGCGGTATGACCGTCGACCAGATGGACGTCATTGAACTCAACGAGGCGTTCGCCGCACAGGGGCTGGCCACGCTGCGCGAACTCGGCGTGGCCGATGCTGCGGAGCACGTCAACCCGAACGGCGGCGCGATTGCGCTCGGCCATCCACTGGGCATGTCAGGAGCACGAATCGTTACCACGGCCGCCTACCAGCTGCGGCGAAGCGGCGGGCGCTACGCGTTGTGTACGATGTGTATCGGCGTCGGGCAAGGCATCGCCATGATCATCGAGCGAATTTGATGCCGAAAGCACCCAGTTATGAATCCCAGGCACTGCGCGAATTTGCGGAAGTGCTGCACGGGCGTCGCACCATTGAATTGTTCCTGAACACGCCGGTTCCCAAAGCCTTGGTGCGCGAGGCAATCGAAGCGGCCACCTGGGCGCCCAATCACCATGTCACCGAGCCGTGGCAGTTCTTCATGCTGGGCAAGGAGTCGGTCGAGCGATGTCTCGATCTTTGTCGTGACATCGTAACGGCAAAGAAGGGTGAGAAGGCCGGTGAATTCAAACGCGACAGCTGGTCGCAGAAGCCGGGCTGGCTGGTCGTCACGTGCAGGAAGTCGGACGACGAGCTCACACAGCTCGAAGACTACGGTGCGACCTGCGCGGCGATACAAAACGCACTGCTGTACCTTTGGAAAGCCGGTGTCGGCAGCAAATGGACGTCCGGGCCAATTACGCGCGATCCGCGCTTTTTCGAAATAATTGGTGTCGACGAAACAGATGCGTTCGTCGCCGGTCTGATCTGGTACGGCTATCCAAAAATAACGCCGTCGCAGTCTCGCAAGGCACTCGACGAGGTATTACAGAGCCTGCCGTAAATTCATTCACGAGGTACGAATCATGAGCCGCATCCTGTTTGTCACTATCCTGCTTTTCGTTGCGTCATGTGTAACTGCCGAGGAAACGTCAAAGACGATCACCGTAAATGGCACCGGGTCCGCACCGGCAACGCCGGACAGGGCTGCGCTGCACATGAGTATTGTCGCGCGAGATAAGTCGCTGGATGCCGCACAGGCGAAAGCCGCGTCCGTAACGAATAAGGTTCTTGCGATAACAGACGACCTCGATATTGACCGCAGTCAGGTGGACACGACGGGCGCATCGGTTCGCGCCGATTACCAGTACGATCGAAACAGCGGTGAACAGGTGTTCAAGGGCTATATTGCCGAGCGCCAGATTATCGTGGAGTTTCGCGACCTCGAACAGCTGGCACCTGTAATCGAGGGCGCGGTGACGGCGGGCGTCAACCAGGTGTCACCGCCGAATCTCTTTAGCACAAAGCAAAAAGAATCCTATCGACAGGCTCTAGAGAATGCCGCGAAGGATGCGAAGGCGAATGCAGAGCGCCTCGCCGATTCACTGGATGTTGATCTGGGTTCAGCAATCTCGGTCAGCACAGTTTCGGCAGGGTATCCCATGCCTCAGGCAAGGGGAGCAATGGTCAGCGCCATGGCGGATTCAGGTGCGATCGAGTCTTACAATGCAGCCGACCAGTCCGTTCGAGCGAACGTCACTGTGGTGTTTTCGATCGAAGACTAATCTTTCTTCTGCAGCGTCAGGAACAGGGCGGCCGAGATTCCGGTCGCACCAAACCACATCGTCATGACAACGATCTGGTACTGCGCGGCGATCAATGGCGAAACGCCCGAGAGAATCTGCCCGGTCATCATGCCCGGTAGCGAAACGAGCCCGACCGCAAACAACGAATTCACCATCGGAATCATGCACGCGCCAAAGGCAATGCGGCGTGCCTCCGCTGCCTCGACGCCGTGGCCAACCTCTGCCTCGTAACGTTCAGCGGCAAGGCTGATCGCCGTCATTGAGCCCGCAATCGTCATGCCCGCGAGCGGCACGACGTAGCGCGGATTGAACCACGGTTGGATGTCGATGACGGCCTGCGTTACGAAGACCAGCGTCGCGACGCCGCCAACAAGATTGGCGATGAGCGCATTGATATAGCTCTGCGGCGTCCGCGCAGCGAGCGTGCGGGTCGCGATCCAGCTCGCGATAACGAGCATGAGTGACAGCACACCGGCAACGACGAGCCAGTTGTTTGTCTCGAAAATAAACACGAGCACATAGCCGACCAGCAGCAACTGAACCAGCATCCGCAGCGTGGCGTACGTTGCCTGCGTTGCTTTGGCACGCCACAGGTACATGATGCCGATAACGATCGCGGCGGGCACGAAGGCCAGCGCGAGGCCGGTTACGGTCAGATCAGGAACGGCACCATTCATAAGCTCAGTCTCTTACCCGCTGTAGGTCAGTCGTGTTGTTTCTTCGGTCCTATGCGCTACCGCGAATTCCCCTGGTCGCTGCGGTATTGTGTACCTATTCATTGCATCTGTACAAAAGCCGCAATTGGAGCAGGGCATGGCACTAGAGTATCTCGATAAGTCGACTGACGCGGCGACGGTGTCCCGGGCGTTGCGGCGCGACGGCGCCGTTATCGTCAAAGACGTCGCGGCCCATGATGTCATCGACCAGGTGACGGCCGAGTTGCGGCCGCGCTTAGATATGCAAAAGCCTGAAGAGGCCACCGTCTTCGACGGGACGAAGACGTTGCGAAGCAGTTACGGTCTCCTGAAGCATGCGCCGAGTGCGGCTGCGCTTGTCGATCACGACCTCGTCATTGACGTGGCGAACGATATCCTGCTGCCGCACTGCGCGAGCTACATGATCGGCAGTTTGACGGCGATCGAAATCCATCCCGGAGAAAAAGCGCAGGCACTTCACCGTGACGATTCGCTGTACCCGATTGAAAACGCCGGAATGGAATTGCTGATCGGCGTCATGTGGGCGCTAAACGATTTCAGCGAGGAGGTGGGTGCAACCCGGGTAGTCCCCCGAAGCCACCGGTTCCTGCGTTCCTGGCACCTGCCTGACGTGTCCGATTGGCAGTCAGCCGTCATGTCGAAGGGGTCCGCGTTATTTTACATGGGTTCGACCTGGCACGGCGGCGGCGCGAACGATGGCAGTCGTCCGCGCCTTGGACTGATCAATACCTACTCGCTGGGTTGGCTGCGTTCCGAGTCGAACATGTTCCTCGATCACCCGCCCGAGGTGGCGGCTCAGTTCAAACCGCGGTTGCGAGCGCTGATGGGTTATTCAGCCTACGGCAGTGGCGATGACGTGATTGGCGACTCGTACGGCGACTGCGTGGCGTGGGTGCATGAACCACCGGTCGCCGAATGGCGAGAGGAGCGCGGCCAGGTCGGCACAAAAGACGACGCGGACGCGCAGGACGGCGTCTGAATCACGCTGAAAATGCCTACCGCTATGGCCTGTAGCCAGATCGATTGCTATTCCGCGAGATCGGTCTATGCTGCTTTTTACCCACTGTAAAAATAATCAAAACTAGGGGAAGACATATGCAAATAAGCAATTGGGGAAAGGGATTGGCTGTTGCCGCAGCACTTACACTTTGTGGCGGCTCAGCACTCGCACAGGATGATGACGGTGGCCCGCAAACACAGGGCGACGATGCGCGCTACGTCAGTGCGTCGATGGTCAATTTCAAGCCGGGCAAACGGGAACGTGCATTCGAGATTATCGCTGAGCACTTCAAACCTGCAGGTGAGGCGGCCGGCACGCCGGGCCCGCTCGGTGTTATTCACTTCCAGACCGGTGAATGGGACGCGATTTTCGTGTGGGCGCTCGAAGGCGGCATGGCCGACCTCGAGTGGTATCGCACCGAAGATGACATCAAGTGGTTCGAGGCGCTTGCCGAGCAGGAAGGTAGTGTAGAAGCTGCCGAGGCGTTGCTGGCCGAGTACAGCAGCCTCGTTGATAATGCTGTCACCAACGTTGGGCATTACCACGCCGAAGAGGAAGACTCCGACGAGTAATCGTCACAGTTAATACAGTGGGGACGCGGTCAGCTTCGGCTGATCGGAAAAACTAAGAAAGGGCAGCGTTAGCTGCCCTTTTTTTATCGCGCGTTTTAATCGCGCGCGAGTTCGTCCGGGTGGTGCACGATTTTGCCCGGACAAATCAGTGGACGCGCAAGAAACACCAGCGTGATGGCGACGCCGACCGACGCGATGATGGTCAGTGCGTTTCTGACAGAGCCATCGTAAATAACAGCGGCGACAAGGGCGCCGGTTGCCCCCATGACATTTTGCGATGTGCCGATAATCGATGACGCGACCCCGGCTATGCGCGGCAGCGGGTCAAGGGCAACGACGGTCGCGTTGGCAATAAGCAGTGCGATCGCAAACATGTACATGCAAATGCAGCCCCACAGCCAGACAAATGGCGCCTCATTCGCCCACGCCATGTAGGCGAGCTGACCACAGGCGATGAAAATGGTCAGGACACCGATCGAAACAAGCTGTATCGGGTCGAAGCGGGTGACCAGCCAGCGGTTTACGGTTGCACCAGCCAGTATTGAAAGTCCGGCGCACGCGAAAATCAGGCCGAACTGCTGTTCGGTAAAGCCGTAAATCTGTGTCGTGAGCGCCGCCGAGATGGCGATTATCGACATGAAGCCCGCCGGTACTGTGATCAACAGCAGGAACGCAAACACACTTTGCCGGTGCGAGAAGAATTCGTGAAAGCTACCGATCAGCTGGCGCAACGGGTGCTCGGAGGCATCAGCGGTATGCGTCTCGACGAGATTCATGCGTACGCCGATAAAGATGATGTAACCGCAAATCGCGATGCCGACAAACGGTGCGCGCCAGCCCCACTGGACAAAAAGCAATGCGCCGATGCTTGGCGCGATCACGGGCGCGGCCGTAAAGATCATCGTCATCAATGACATAAGCCTGGCGGCATCCCGACCGCTTGAGACATCGCGAACCATTGCGCGCGATACGACGATTGCCGTTGCCGCGCCCATGCCTTGCACAAATCTCGCAGCCAACATGACGTCGATCGAATTCGCCATGGCCGCAACCGTGGCTGCAATAACGAACAGCGATAGTCCCGTGTAAAGCGTCGGCATACGTCCGAAGCGGTCAGCAGCCAGCCCTGACGGAATCTGGCCGAGCGCCATGCCGATCATGAAAATGCCGACAATCTGCTGCGTGCGAGACAGCGTAGTAGATAACGTGTCGACCATCGCGGGAATGGCGGGCAAGCTCAGGTCAATAGAGATCGCCGCCGCGGCCGTCATCAGGCCGAGGGTAATCACAAAGCTTTTGGAGTGTGCGAGAGCGGCGTTCAAGGGGCAGTAGTGTGCCCACCCGAGAACGATTCCGCCAGCTGCGGTGTGCCGGTCCAGTAAGCGAGCTCACGTGGATGGCTGATGTCCCAGACGGCGACGTCGGCGCGCTTGCCAATTTGCAGTGTGCCGCGATCATCGAGTCCAAGCGCGCGCGCCGCGTTTGATGTTGCACCGGCAAAGCATTCCTCCGGCGTCATCCGGAACAGTCGTGCTGCCA
>JBCAZN010000037.1:0-11359 GCA_038533035.1 Pseudomonadota bacterium | reverse complement strand
CTTCATGGCGACTTCGTAGGCCATTACTTCGTTGGGTGCGGACAGGTCGGTGCTGCCGCCGCCGACGATCGAGCCCGCGATGTATCCGGTAGCAACCGAGCCATAGATCATCGTGCTGTCGCTGAGATCGTGCTGTAGAGCAACCTTCCAGTCGGTGTGATCTTTCTCGCCGGTTTGCCGGCCGTCGATGCTCGCCTGCGTTTCGACGAACACCGGCCATGGGTCGAAGCGGCTGCCCGGATCCGAGTAGTGATCGTCATAGTAGCCCGCCGCAAAACCGTGAACCGAGGGACCCCAGTCCACATACTTGTTGAAGAAGTTGCGCTCATCCTTTGAGTGGCGCAGTCCCAGCGTAGCTCGGGTTGTATCGTTGAACGAGTACTCAGCCTGACCATAGATGGCGGTTGATTTTGTGCCGCCATTGCCCTGGTAAAGCCAATGTCCCCACGTCACGTTCTGCGGCGCAGTCGTGTCCGTATAACCCCAGACGAATTCGCTGGTGGTATCTCCGGCACCCGAGTCGTCGTAATAGAAGAAGCCAAGCGTCCACTGCCATGCGCCGTCGCCGGTCGAGTTCAGGCCAATATCGGCCTGCGTCGCTTTTGATTGGACACGCTGGCCGGCTGCGAGACCGCAGGTCGGGCCACCCCAGCACTGCTGCCAGTACCCGGGACCGGTTGATGTAGGCGGAGTAACACCAGGATTATTGTCCTGCCATACTGACGCGCTGAAAGAAAAGTCTGAATCGGTGAGTCGGAACTCCTCGTAATCAAACACGCCGATGTTGGCACGCAGGCTTACAGGGCCAAGGTCCCAATTCATCAGTGCACTGAATGAGGTTTCGTCGATCTTGCGCAACGGATGAAAGTCGCTCGTGATTCGGTACACGTTCGGATTTACATCGGCCGAAGCGTCCACACCGCAGGTGCCCGCCTGGTTACGCCCGCCCGTGAGCGGCCATGAATCGGTTTCGGTACCAGGTTGCCTGCCCTGACAGGGGAACATGACGCCGTTGACGCCATCGGTTTCACCAGTGACCGGGTTGATCGGAATTCCGAGGATGACGCCTGCGTAGTCAGCGTTGCCGTTCGACTCGTCTGTCCAGTAGGTAGCGGATAACGTGACGTCAAACGAATCGGATGGTTCGAAGCTCAACTGTGCCCGTGCGTAGATGTTGTCCTCGTCACGCATGCCGGCCGCAGGATTGAATGTATTCTCAATCAACGGATCACGCTTTGTGTGGCTGGCAGTAACACGCATTGCCATCGTGTCCGTGAACGGAACGTTCACATACCCTTCAACTTTGCCGAATCCGTAGTTGCCAGCCGTGCCTGCAAAGCCGTAATCAAATGCAGAGGCGTCAGGTTTCTTCGCAATGATGTTGACCAGTCCACCAAAGGTATTGCGCCCGAACAGCGTACCCTGCGGACCACGCAGGACTTCGACACGCTCAACGTCGAGGTAGCTTGCCAGGCCCTGACCTGCACGCGGTCGATACAGACCGTCGACATAGATCGGAACCGCGATGTCATTGGTACCAGCTGCACCGGCACCACGCATGATGATTGTCGGGTCGGCACCGACGTAACGAACCTTGAGTCCCGGAACCATCTTCTCGACATCAATGACGTTCGTCAGATTCAAGTCGGTGATGGCATCGCCGGAAATAGCGGTTACAGCAACAGCAAGATCCTGCACGCTGCTTTCTCGCTTGGTCGCCGTGACAATAATTTCTTCCATCGAGTCCTGCGCCGCAGCCGGTGCGCTAAGCGCCGTGGCAACCGCGCCAGCGATGGCGGTCTTACGGGAAACTAACTCGGACAGCTTCATTACTTGTTACCCCCAGGTGTTTGACAAAGTGCAGCTCAAGATTCCAGTCCTTCTGCCGCAAGTGCCACCAGGCCTTATGTGGCCTGTACGTAGAAACCGAAAGATGACTATACGTGGTTTTGTACTGCGAATGCAACAAATGACCCGTTTTGAGCAGTCAGGGTATTAAATACGGCGAGAAACTCTTCTCAAAATACACCCGGACTCAGATTAGGGTGCAGTAATTTTATTAAAAATGAACAAGTTACCCGTCCATCACAACAAGCACCTGGCTCGGCGCCACAGAGCAAATGGGTGAATTCGAAGTACAGCCCGAGTCAAACATTCGCTAAAGCTGCGGCACATCCACGTCGACGACTATTCTTTTAAGCGCGGTGCGGAAGGTGAAAGGCGGCTCGTAGTCGCGACTTATCGGTGCGTGCCGATTTTCACCGCAACGTACACCGGAGTTTGGCGCATAGATTGGCCACATGTTTGGCAACGTAAGCTCGGCAACGGAACTGTCATTTGCCGTAAGAACAACTTGTGCGCTCGATTCGCCCGTCTTGCGGACTCTTAATCCAAGCGTGTGCCGGCCTTCGTTCAGATTGAGATTGCCTGCGACGCGATAGATCTCGTTTCGAGTGTAGACGTAGACGAACACGACTTTATTGTCTCGGACAAACCATTCGTAGCCACCACCACTATCACCCGACGCGAGCAATACGCCGCTTACCGTTCCGCTGCCAACCTCGATATCGGCGAGCATGTCCGTGTCGTAGGCATAAATGTCTGGCGCACTCAGCCGATCAAGACGCGTCATGCCCGGGTAGAAGACATAGGTTGCACGCGGTAACGGAACAGCGTTTTCGTATAGCTGCAGGGCGTTATCGGCCATTGGCAGGACATCGTAGCGCTCAGCTTCTTCATGCCACAACTTAACCAGGCCGGCCAATCGAGCCGGATGTACATCGGCGAGGTTCTCAATCTCGGAAAAGTCGTTTGCGGCATGAAACAACTGCCACTCGTCGTCTGCAAAGTCAGCGCCGGGCGTATGCCTCGCCACCGCTTTCCAGCCGTTTTGCCAGATTGCCCTGTCGCCCATCGTTTCGTAGTACTGCACGGTTTTACGCGTTGCCGCTTCGGGATCGTCAAACGTGTAAGCGAAACTCGTCCCCTGCAAGGGCAACGGAGCGTCACCGCGGAAGTTGTTCGGCATAGCCGTAGCGCTCATCGTAAGCAGCGTCGGAACAATGTCGATGACATGGTGGTACTGCGAGTTGATTTGGCCGGCCGGAATCTCGCCGTTTGGCCACGACACAACCAGCGGCGAACGAATGCCGCCCTCGTAGGTATCGGATTTGTACCATTTCAGCGGCGTATTACTGACCTGCGCCCAGCCTCGCGCCGCGCCGCAATACGAAGCGTCGCTGCCAAGGTCATCAATATTCGCCAATGAATCCTCGATTGGCGGACGACCGAGATACGCGTCGCGGCGAACATCGACGCTACCGTAGACAGGACCGCCGGGGGCGGCACCATTGTCGGATAGCACCATGATCAACGTGTCATCGAATTGGTTTTCCGACTTAAGGAATTCGATGAGTCGCGACAGCTGCGCATCGGTGTGTTCCAGAAACGCCGCGTAGACCTCCTGCGAGCGCGTCGCAAGTCGGCGCTCGCCATCACCAAGCGAATCCCAGTCAGGGACATCAGGGTTCTCGGGTAGCTTCGTGTTTGGCGGGACCAGACCGCTTTCGAGTTGCCGCTTGAATCGCTCACTCCGGACTACATCCCAACCGGTGTCGTACTTTCCCTTGTGCCGATCGATGTCCGACTGCGGCGCGTGCAATGGAAAGTGCATCGCACCGAACGCGAGGTACAGGAAAAACGGGTTATCGGGTGCCGCGGCAATGTGATCGGCGACATATCGAATCGAGTTGTCAACGAGGTCCGTGCTCAGATGATAGTCACCTGATTTGTCCGGATAGACGGGCGACGTATTCTCGAACATTTCGGGATGCCAGTGATCCATCGCGTTGCCATGAAAACCGTACCAGCGATCAAATCCACGCTGCGTCGGCCAGCGATGAAACGGTCCGGTGCCGTTCTGGTCGTCGAGCGAAGACAGGTGCCACTTGCCGATCGCGTAGGTCGAGTAGTCGTCAGCTTTTAGCATTTCGGCCAAAGTCATCGCATCCTGCCGAATCCATCCCCGGTATCCCGGATGGTCGGCACGACCCCACTCCGCGATGTTACCGACGCCAACAGCATGAGCATTGCGACCGGTCAACAAACAGGCGCGAGTTGGCGCGCACAACGCGGTAACGTGAAAATTGTTAAAGCGAACGCCGGCGGCGGCTAGTTCATCAACGGACGGAGTGTCGAGTTCTGAGCCATAGCATCCGAGATCGGCAAAGCCAACGTCGTCAAGTACGACAACTATGATGTTTGGTTTGCGGGCCCCGTGACGTCGACGCCAGTCCGGGTCGGGCTCTATTAGCGAACGCGATTCGGTCCGGCTGGCCGGGATTGCAGACAGTGCGCCAACTGTCGCGCTCGCCTTTAAAAACTCGCGTCTTGTGAAGCTCATTCCAAGCCCTCATCCTCGAACAGGTTTTCAGGACACAAAAAAGCCGGAGCGCGATTTATCACGCTCCGGCTCGGCGGTCGTATTTAGAATCGCGCTTTGAACTTTACGCCGTAATTTTGCGGGTATAAGTACGAAGTCTGCACGACATCGTCGCTATTGTTATTACCCCGGGCCAGCACGTCCGAGTCTTCGATATTCTCAACAAATGCTTCGATCGTGTACACCTCCTCGGGTGAATTCCAGATCAGGCGAATATCTGTCTTGGAAAACGAATCCTGATCGTGCGCCGGGTCCGTTGCCAACAGGTTAGACGTGTTATAGCCGTCCGAATGGTATGTCTGGATGTACGGCGTAATCGAACCGCGATCACCCAAGTCGAAGCGGTATGCCGCGCTACCACCGATCGTCAGCTCTGGCGACCAAGGTGTGGTCTGCCCGGCCTGATCGACAAACGATTGCACGACACCGTTATAAAGCTGGTACGGATTGCTTTGCCCGTAAGTACCAAATTCCGAATCGAGATATGCCAACGTACCCGACAGAGTCAGCCGATCATTTGGCACCCACACGGCATCCAGCTCGATGCCCCAGGCTTCGATATCGCCGCCGTTGTCAGAGAACGTCAGAACAATACCGGTATTCGGGTCGACGCGCTGTCGTTGCGTCAGCAGGTTGGTGTATTCGGTAATGTGCAGGGCACCATTGAACTGCAGGTTACCGCCCGCGAGTATGCTGCGGAAACCAAGCTCAATGACCTGCGACTCCTGCTCGTCGGTCGTTGTCGTCGTACTGGCCGAACCCGACAGGTAGCCTGTCGATCCCGACAGGTAAAGCATCGTATCGTCGTTCAGGTCGTACTCAATGCCCGCGCGCCAGGTGATGTTGTCAAAGCCGGTATCGCCGCTGCCACCCTGGATCGTGTTGGCACTGGTGATGGCATCGCTGGCACCACAATTATAAGTGAACAAATCGATCGCATTATCGGGCAAAACTAACGGAGAGCTTCCGGCCGCACCAGCAACGACATTCACAACGCGGTCAACTGTCCCGTCCATGTTGGTATCGCCGGTAAAGTTTGAACCGCCACAGGAGGCCGATTTGGTCTCGTCGTTGTAACGGACGCCCGCAATCACGCGCAACGTATCATTGACCGAGTATTCTCCTTGAGCGAATACGCCGTAGTACTCGGTATCAATCTGCACCGCATTGGCAAAAAAGCCGCCCAGCAGCGTCGCATCCGAAACGATATCCGTACCTTGAAGCACGGTAAATGTGCCGGCTGGAATCGTGACCTCGGGCCGCGTTGAGTCATCGCGTACCGTCTGCTGATAGATGTAAAAGCTGTTGTAGTCCTCAAGATCCGAGTAGTAGGCACCGGCCGTCCATTGAAGATTGCCGTCGCCGCTTGATGACAGTTGAAATTCCTGTGAAAAGCCTTCTGACTCTTCCAGGTAGCCGCCATTAGAATTTGGCGTCGGACTGAAATCGAAGTCGAAGTTGATATCGTTCTCGAACTCGTTGACCGATGTGATCGACTTCAGTGTCATATTGTCGAGGTCATAGTTGATCGTCAGCGAGAATTCTTCGTCCTTCAGATTGACGGGCCGCACGTAATCCTGGCTAATCGTCCACGGATCGCCGCCGGGGCCATTCGACGCGGGACCGCGCCCACCCGAGCCGCGGACCGGGTTTGCGCAATTGCGCGCTGAGCCGAATGGGTCCGTAACACCCTCAGGCGTTTCGTTGCGGCAGAGGAATGTGTAACCAAACAATCCGGCCTCATTGCCGTCTTCGGTGACTCGCGTGAAGCGTGCAATCACTTCGGCACGATCGGTTGGCGTCCAGAGTGCCGACAAACGCACACCTTTATCATCCTGAGCGCCAATGTCCGGTCCAGCCAGATTGCGGATGAATCCATCGCTCTTGTCATACATCGTTGCCAATCGTACGGCGAAGTTGTCGCTCAGCGGTGCGTTGACATAGACCTCACCACGAATTCGATCAAATCGTTGTGCGCTTACATCGATGCCACCGTGAAATTCGTCGGTGTCCGGCAAATGCGTATACACGTTGAGCGCGCCTGCAAAGGTATTGCGACCGTAAAGGGTGCCCTGCGGTCCACGCAGAAACTCGACGGCTCGGACATCGAAAAAAGCACGCGTCTGTTGAGACGCGCGTGCCTTGTAGACGCCGTCGACAAACGCACCAACAATTGAGCTGTTGTCGCCAAACGTATTCGTTGAGTTCGCGCCACGAACATTAAATTTTGCATCGTTGCCGGCGAACGCATAGTTCAGCCCCGGGACCAGTAATTCGAGACGTGATACGTCCGAGATGCCACCAAGTGCGATGAGCTCTTCATCGAATGCCGTCACCGAGACACTGACGTCCTGGAGGCTCTCCTCCCTTTTCTCGGCTGTAACAACAATTTCCTCGATCTGCGCTTGCGCCGCGAAAGATACGAGTAGCGAGCCGGCCGCGGCGACCAACGCCACGACATTACGTGAGATTGTGGTTTTCACTTTTTCCCCCTAATACAGGTATTCAGCGGGCACAGTCACCCGCTATTTTGTACGTAAATTGATCTGGACCGAGTCTGCCGCAAGGTGTACTTCGAATGCAAGACTTTTGCAAAATAAGCAAGTGAATCGAATATATTTCGTTGCTTTTCAGCTAGATAGCAACAAGAACTGTTGCATTCGAATCTAGCTTCGATCGCCGAATAGTGTATCTAATCGCTTGAATTACGGCGGAAAAACGCCGCGTCGCGATCAGCCGCGATTTCCATGTTTTCGGGCGAAAACAGGTGATTGCTACCTTCAAACGACCAGAATTCGTAGTCTTTGCCGCGCACGTACAGTTCTTTCGCAAGTCGGGCCGACCATTTGTAGGCAGCACCCGTATCGCCCACGGCGTGCTGAATAATGATGGGCGTTTCGAGGTCGTCGAGGTAGTTGTAGGGCTCAACAGACTCTGTGTCGAACGGTCCATTGAGCTCAGCAATTCTGCCGCGCAGCCGTGGCACAACGTACTTCTCTACATCGCTGCCATCACGCGCCATTGGATCGGCATAGCGTGAGTAGTAGTAGGACTGATCCCAGACGTCACCACCCACGCTCGACCACATCGTCGCAGCGCGTATTCGATTCGTCACCAACAGCGTACGCAACGTAACTTCGCCGCCCATGGAGTGGCCCCACATATAAAGTTGGTCGGTATCGATGTCGGGAATGTTGCCCACAGCGGCGACAAGATTTACGACGTCCTCGGTGTAGTACGCCGACTCCAGCATGCCCTCGGTGTACTCGAATCCCTCCGACGAATTGTGACCGCGATAATCAGGCATAACGACAAGGTAGCCACGGGCCACGAACAGCTCGGGAATTCGTCGATAGTAATCGCCGGGGCGATGGTCCTTGCCTTCGGCCGTAATGCCGAACTGAGGCGGATCCGGATGATGACCGTGGTTCGCGATTACGACAGGCCAGCCGCCGTCCGGCGGATCTGCTAAAGGGCGTGCGACCAATGCATGGACCTTGAGACCTGCCGAGTCGTAGGCCCACAGTGACGCGTCAAACCCTTCTCCACCGTCAACAGGTCCTACTTCAACCAGCTCGACGTTGCGCTCCGCCGCCCGCAGCGCCTCGATGGACTTCGGCGGCGGCTTCGCCGTAGCACAAGCGGCTACAGCCAGCGAAACGATCGCTATTAATACTCGTGGCATCACAGTGCTACACCATCGTCTGGAACAGGTACAGCAGCAAAATCGTTGCGACAAAAAATACGAGCAGCAGGTAGCTGACTTTGTCGACCTTGCCGGGTACGAGATACCAACCACCCTCTTTCTCGGGCAGACCTTCATCCCTGAAGCGAGCCTGTTGCCCGCGAATCGAATAGTCGGACCATTCGGTTTGCGGGCCATCAATGACACGGCTGGCGATCAGCGAGATGACGATGTTCACGCCGCCGCCGAACAGGCAGTACCACGGCCATGCGATGTCGGTCTGTGTTGCCAGGTACCAGATCATGACGAAGCCGGCGGTAACACCCACTAACAAGCCCTTCTCCGTTGCCTGTTTCGAGAAGAAGCCAAGACCGTACATACTCAGTTTCGCACCGACGAAATAGGAACCGATTTTGCTCAGCGTTTGCAGAATCGAACCTTCGCTGTTCACGTAAATAAATGCAGGCACGATGATGAGCACCGCCCAGACCAGTGTGAACACTCGTGACACCTTGAGATAGTGCTCCGGTGATTCGTCCTTGCGGTAATAGCGCTGATAAAAATCAATCGTTGATATCGTCGCGAGCGAGTTGAATGATGAGTCAAGTGATGACATGGAGGCCGCAACAATCGCGGCGGCAATAATGCCCATGAGTCCGGGCAGTCCATACTCTGCCGCGAAGCTCAGTATTATCGTGTTGCCGTTATCGAATTCCCTGCCCTCGAAGTATCCGTAAAAAAGAATGCCGAGCAGGAAGAACAGGAAGTAGATAAAGAACGCGACGAACCCCATAAGCAGGAACGACTTCTTCGCATCACCGATGTTTTTTGCAGCAAGTGTTCGCTGCACCATCATCTGGTTGGCACCGTACACAGTGATATGGAAGATCGTCATCGCAATAACGCCCGACCAGATCGTCGCTTCAGCCGTCAGGTCGAATGAGAAATTCAACGCATTGGTTTTACCGTCGGCCTTGAGCTGCGCCATCATCTCGCCGATCGGCATCGGCATCTGCGATAGCAGCGCGTAAAGAATGATACCGGCGCCAACAAACAGCACACCCGCCTGGATAACGTCCGTCCAGATGACCGCGGTGATACCCCCCATCATCGTGTAGATGAGCGCCACGATCGTGACGATGATGATCGCGTAGCGAACATCAATGCCGGTAATGAACTGAATAACGAGCGATGTTGCGTAGAGGATTGCAGCTGATGTCAGTGCCTGCGATACGAGAAACACGCCGGAAATGACGACCCTGGACGCCGGTCCAAAACGCCGCTCCATGTAGTCGTAAATCGACGCCACGCCGGAATTGAAGAAAAACGGCAAAAACACCGTGATGACAACAAAAATGACGATCGGGTAGTTCAGGTGAATTGCGATGACGGCGAGACTTTCCGAATAGGACCATGCAGGCCCGCCGAGAAACGACAAGGCACTGACGTATGTCGCGATGACGGAAATGCCAATTGCCCACCACGGAGTCGTGCGTCGCCCGAGATAGAAGTCTTCTGCCGTATCCACCCGTTTGCTGAGCACCCAACCGAGTAACAGGTTGGCAAGGATGTACACGATCAGTATCGACCAGTTGAGCGCTCCAAATTCCGCCATCGTTCTCCCCTACTTATAATTATTGTGCGGTCCAGCCACCGTCCACTCGCAGGCTGTGCCCGGTGACCATGCCCGATGCAGGCGACACCAGGTACATGACCGCCGCAACGACGTCGTCGATCGTGCCGAGCTTGCCCATCGGGATCATGCCGAAAACGAACTCGCGAAACTCCGGGTCATCCAGCATCGGTTTGGTCATCGGCGTTTCAATGAATGTCGGCGCGACCGAATTGACGCGTATGTTCGAAGGCGCCAGCTCCACCGCCATCGCCTTGGTCAGCCCTTCGACGGCGTGCTTTGTCATGCAATAGACGCTGCGATTTGGCGAGCCAACGTGGCCCATTTGCGATGACATATGCACGATTGAGCCCGCCGTATTAGAAGCAAGCATCGAGCGCACAGCCGCGCGTGCTACTCGAAACGTGGCACGCACGTTGAGGTCGATCACAAAGTCGAGCGATTCATCATCAACATCGGCAAACGGCTGTGGTCGATTGCCGCCTGCGTTATTCACGAGGATGCTGAGGTCGGGCAGTGCCTCGATCTTTTCCAAGAGCGCGTTCGACGTGACGTCGGCCGCCCACACCTCGATCAAACCGGAATCATGTGCGGCAACCTCGGCAAGCTGCTCCTCTGACCGCGCCACGGCGATCACTCGCGCACCCGCGTTTGCGAGCGCCTCGGCGCAACCGCGACCCAGGCCGCGCCCCGCCCCTGTTACGAGGGCGAGCTGTCCGTTAAGCTCTGTGGTCATGAGGCTCTCCGCGTTGCATGCGAATGCAATACTGCCTAGTATCAACTTCAATTGGAAGCCGCCACTGGCGAGGGGCCTATGGCTAAAACTGCAAAAATAGAAAAAGAAAGCGACGAAAGAGGCTCCCGAAAGCGCGCCACGTCTTACGATGTCGCCGAACTTGCGGGCGTTTCTCAGTCCGCCGTCTCGCGCGTTTTCCAACCTGGCGCCAGCGCCTCGAAAGACATGCGCGACCGCGTTATCTCCGCGGCAAACAAACTGGGCTACCGTCCAAACGCGATAGCGCGCGGGCTGATTACGCAGCGCTCAAACATGGTTGCCGTCGTAATTTCGCGGCAAACCAACCTGTATTACCCGGAAGTCCTCGTACAGTTAACGCAGCGATTCTCGGAGGACGGTATTCGAGTGCTGTTGTTCACGCTCGAACACGAGGCCGATATCGACGGGGTGCTCGAGCAGGTTTTGCAGTACCAGGTCGATGGCGTCGTAACGGCAGCCATGCTGAATACCGAGCAACTCAAAACGATCGAGAACGCCGGTATTCCGGTTATTTTCTACAACCGCACGCTGCCCGACCGGCTTGTAAATTCGGTTAGATGTGACCAGGAAGAAGGCGAACGTTGGCTGGTTGGTCAGCTCGCCGCTGCCGGTCACAAGCGATTCGCGATCGTGTCCGGTCCGGAAGATTCGTCCGTCGGCATGGAGCGCACGCAGGGTGCTTTGCAGAAGCTGCGCGATCTGGACATCGTTGGCGGCGATGACTGCGTCCGGGAGCCCGTCCATGCGGCGTACAATTTCGGAAAACGCGGCGCGGCCGCTCGCGTAGCCAAAGTCGCCGGTGACAATCAAAACGTCATCGATGCC
>JBCAZN010000036.1:0-11601 GCA_038533035.1 Pseudomonadota bacterium | reverse complement strand
TAAACGAGGCAAAACGTCGGGGCAAGAGGCACAGCAAAAGGTCAGCGCTTCGCCGACCGTGAATGATGACTTCTGGTTCTACGATGCCACGGTCGACCTGTTCGCTGACACAGACAACGACGGCTATTATTTTGGTATTGATCTGATGTTCGATGCCGATACGTTGTACTCGGCCGCTGATGTGTACGCGGTGATCTACCTGAGCTACGAACTCGGTCCGTGGAACGAGTACGCCGAGACTGAGACGTTCACGATCTTCGGCGCGTCGGGTACCGATGAGTACACGGTTGAGTCAGAGTTGATATCGGGCTACCCGACCGGCGAGTACGATATCCTGATCGAACTGTTCGATGCTTTCGACGACAGCTTTGTTGCAAGCATAGGCCCCGACGAGACTTCGGAGCTTGCGTTTCTGCCACTCGAAGATGCGGGCCGTGATACCCCGCCGGTTGAGACACAAGTTGTGGTTAACACCGGCAGCGGTGGCGGCAGCCTCGGTTGGATTGCGCTGCTCGCGCTGGCCGGTATAGCAGCCAGGCGTCGCCGGGCCTAACCGGTACCAGTTGCATGCGCACGGCCCTCGCGGGCCGTGCGCATGACCTTTCTCCCCCAAGCCGACAGACTGTCGAACCAGACGTAGAGTGCCGGGACCACCAGCAAAGACACTACTGTCGAGAACGCCAGTCCACCGATAATCGCCCTGGCCATCGGGTAGTACGGCGGACCATCTCCGCCGACCTGTGTGGTACCCATAGCCAATGGCGTTAGCCCAACGATGGTAGTTGCAACAGTCATCAGGATGGGTCGCAGGCGGTCACGGCCTGCCAATACGATCGCCCGGTCACCAGCAACACCCTCCTGACGCAAATTATTAATGTGATCAACCAGGACAATGCCGTTGTTCACAACAACGCCAATCAGGATCATGATCCCGATCATGGCCATGAATGAGAACGTCGTACCCGTCATCGCAAAAAACAGGAAGACCCCGAATATCGAGAACACGACGGAGCCGAGAATGATCGACAGCGGAAACAGCAACGATTCGAAGAGCGCTGCCAGAATCAGGAAAATGCAGGCCAGGCCGAGGACCAGGTTGACAAACATCATCGACGCGGTTTCGTCCTGCCGTTCGAAGCCACGTCCTTCTCGCCAGCTGTAGCCGGGCGGAAACTCAAACTGATCCATAAGCCCTGATACGGCGGGGCGAATGTCCTCGGCGCTGATGTCATCTTCGAGGTTCCCGGAAAGAATGACAGCAGTTTGCCGGTCAGTCCGTTTAATGGTCGATGGCGACTGGCCAATGGTCAGCGTTGCGACTGATCCCAGCGTGATTCGCTGGCCCGCTGGCGTATAGAGCGGCAGGTTCGCCAACTGTTCGATGCTTTGCTGTTCGTCGTCACGAAACGCCAGCCGCATTGCAATCTCTCCGCTCTGATCCCGGAACTCACGCAAATTCTGTCCGCGCATCGCAATGCTGATCGACTGCGCGATAGCCTCGGTCGAGAGATTGACGTTGGCGGCCCGCGTTCGATCGATGATGACCCGGACTTCCTTGTTGCCGGATTCTGCGTCGCTGCGCACGTCCTTGAGTCCGTCAATCGACTCGAGCACTCGTGCCACGTCGACAGCCAGGTTGTTGAGGACTTCGGTCGAGTCACCACTGATCTGAACCGTGAAGCCTTCGCCGCCACCCTGTGTGTCGCGCTGGAACGCCGGCTTGCCGATCGCCAGTTGCGGCAGGTCCTCTTCAATTCGTGCGATGATCTCGCGCGTCGACAGCGTGGCGTCGTCTTCGTCCGTCAGGAGCAGGGTGGACTCCGCCCGGTTCTGGTTGTAGAAGCTGTACACACTTCGAATATTGAATTCGTCCTGCCTCGAGTAGAGATACTCCTCGATTTCGTCGACCGCGGCTTCGACGCGCTCCAGTGCGTGCTGTCCCTCAACGTGGTAGCGCAGCATAAGCCGCCGCCCGACATCGTCGGGGAACATCTCGAATTTCACCATTTCCATTCGCAATGGCAGAGCACCGATCAACAGCACGAGAAGCACGCCCAGCGCCGTCCACCATCGGTGGCTCAGTATCCATTCCAGGCTGGCCCCATAGCGCTCGGTCAATCGTGAGATCCACGCATTCGATTTCGGTTGTGGCGGAATAGCGACGCGCGCCGCCAGCATCGGTACCAGCGTCTGGGCAATGACGAGCGACGCGACCAGCGCAACGATAATCGTCACAGCAACATGGGTAAGAAAAATGGTCATGTCGGTTCGCGTACCAAAGATCAGCGGCGCAAATACCACGATCGTTGTAGCGGTACCGGCGATGACAGCCAGCCCGACTTCCTTCACGCCCCGCAAGGTCGCGTCAAACGGGTTGTCGCGATCCGCAGCCCGGTGACGAAACACACTTTCGGTGACGACAACGGCGTTGTCGACGAGCATGCCAACCGCGAGCATCAGGCCCATCATCGACAGAATATTCAGCGTCAACCCGGCGAAATACAGCGCGCCCAGCGTAATCATGAGCGAGAACGGCACCGAAGCGGTCACTATGAGGGTTGTTGTTGCCTGCCGCAGGAACAGGTACAACACCACAAGTGCGAGCAGTCCACCCAGTGCGCCGGCATTCAGCAGGTCGGCGAGCGACTCTCGTACGCTGTCCCCCTGGTTATCCAACGCAAAGATCTTGATGCCCTGCATCTGCGGCAGGTCGCCGATTTTCTCGACTTCTTCGATCACTCGATCGGTGACGTCAACGAGGTTTGCGCCAGTCGTCTTGCTGATCGCAACACCAATTGCGTATTCCATATCGAGATGACGACCGTAATCTCTCTCCGGGGTCAGCAGCGTGACGCTCGCTACATCGCGAAGCAGCAAGCCACTCGTATTGATCGTCAGATTGCGAATCTGTTCGATGTCTGTGAACTCACCTTGCGGCCGCACGCTGAATCGCTGCTCACCAGCGGTTACCCGCCCGGCGCTGACCGCGAAGTTGCTCGAGATCAGAAGTTTGCGCACCGAGTCAATATCGACGCCATGTGCGGCGAGCTTATCCGGCTGCATCAGGATGCGGACTTCGCGCGGATCGACACCCTGCAACTCAACGCGTGACACGCCTTCCAGGCGCTCAAGTCTGCGCTTCAGCAGTCTATCCAGCATCTGGTAACTGTTCGACAGGTCGCGCTCGGACGAAATTCTCAACTGCAGTACCGGCTGGTCTGCCAATGAGCCGGTAAATATGAGGATCCGCCGCACGTCGTCCGGCAACAAATGCCGTATACCGTCAACCTTCGCGCGAGCCTCGATGCCCTTGGCGCCCATGCTGACATCCCAGCCGAATCGCAGGAACACCATCGCCTGGTCTTCGGTGGAACTCGAAAACATGCCTTCGACACCGGAGAGGGTTGCGAGTGCCTCTTCAAGCGGTCGTGTGATGGACCGTTCTACCTCTTCGGGCGTCGAACCATCGTAAGGGACCTGGATGCCGATGCCCGGGAACTCAATGTCCGGAAATTTCTCGAGGGGCAACAGGCGTGATGCCAGCAACCCGACCAGCGAAAGCGCGACAAAAACGACAACTGTCGTAACGGGTCGCCGCATTGCAATCTCGGTGTGTTTCATTGGCGTCGATCCAGCAGCGAGTAAACGACCGGTATGACGATGAGCGTGAGCAGTGTCGATACGGCAAGGCCGCCGATCACCGTAATCGCCATCGGCGTCCTCACCTCCGAGCCTTCACCAAAACCCATTGCCATGGGTAACAGGCCGAGTGTGGTCGTCAGTGAGGTCATGAGGATCGGCCGCAGTCGCGCCGCACCGCCCTCGTAGATCGCCTCGAGCTTGTCTTTGCCGCTGGCGCGCAGCTGATTGATCAGGTCGACGAGGACGATCGCATTATTGACAACGATTCCGGCGAGCATAATTACGCCGATGAATGCCACAATATTGATAGTGGTGCCCGTGATGTACAACGCGAGGACGGCGCCAACCAGCGCCAGTGGAATAGTGAAGAGAATGACAAACGGATGCAGCAGCGATTCAAACTGCGACGCCATGACGAGGTAGACCAGGAACACGGCAAGCAATAATGCGAACTGCAGCGAGCGAAACGAATCTGACATCTCCTCGCTTTGCCCGGAGACCATCGCCGAAATGCCGGATGGCAGAGGCGTTCGATCAATGATCTCGCCGGCTTCAGCAGCGGCAGCACCCAGGTCTCCGAAGGCAAGGTTTGCCGTAATAATGACGACGCGTTCCTGTGCAACGCGGCGTATCTCGGACGGGCCATCTGCAACTGTAATTTTGGCAACCGCATCGAGCGTGACGGGCCGCTCAGAGGTGGGATTGACGATCAGTTTGCGTATCTCTTCGATACTTGCGTTACGTGTGTCAACGCTGCGCACGAGCACGTCAATTTTCTTGTCGCGCCAGGTGTAACGGGTCGCGAGATCGCCGCGTACGTTGGCGACAACCCGGTCCGCAATGCTACGAACGGCTAATCCGAGTTTTGCGGCACGCTCCTGGTCGAAGATAATCTGGATCTCGGGGTTGCCGCGCTCAATCGTCGTTCGAATGTCGGTGAATCGTGCCGACGCTGACATCGCCTCAACGACCTGTTCGCTGACATAGGAGAGTCCATCGAGGTCGTAGCCGGCGATCTCGATCTGTAGCGGGCTCGCAAAAGACAGCAGGGCGGGACGAGTAAATTCATACTGCACGCCGGGAAGGCGTGCGAGTTCTGCACGCATGGCGTCCATGACTGCGTTCTCTTCGCTGCGTCCGGAGCCATCAGCAAGCGTAATACTGAGTGTCCCCGTGTTGTCACCCGCGTCCACGGGATTTGCGTCGAGCCTGTTGCCGGTTCCCGCCACCGAGTAATTGAGCGCAACCCTTTCGATGTTGTCTGCTGCCGCCTGTGCAGCCTGAATCGCCCGGTCTGTTTCTGCCAGCGGCGCACCGGCCGGCAGTCTCAGGTCAAGGTTGAACTCGCCCTGCGAAAACTGCGGAATCAGCTCCGTTCCGAGCCGCGGCACCAGCGACATTGTGCTGGCAAATAGCGCAATCGAAATCAGGAGTACGGCAGCCCTGTGGTGCATTGACCAGCGCAACATCCGCGGGTAAACGGCCGCGATCATTTTGTAGAAGCGTTGCAGGATCCAGGTGGGGATCCAGAGTAACAACCACATGGCCCAGCGCACGCCCTTGAACGCATACGTAAACATGCGGACCACAAATGCGATGATGATCGTGAACCAGTGTACGAGCCAGGTAACAAAACGTGCGGCCACGTTGGTCGGCGGAGTACCGGATGCCTGGCCTTCGCGGTAGCGGCCTTCGGCGCCGAGCGAGGCCAGCATAGGAATGACGGTAAGCGCGACGAGCAAGGAAAACACCAGCGCGAACGTGACGGTCAACGCCTGGTCCTTAAAGAGCTGGCCCGCAATCCCGCTGATAAATACCATGGGGAAGAACACGGCAATCGTCGTCAATGTCGCGGCGACAACCGCTGCGGCAACTTCGCTCGCGCCGTTTTGCGCTGCATTGACAATGCTTTCACCCTGTTCTCGTTTGCGCACAATGTTTTCGAGAACAACAATCGAATTGTCGACGAGCATTCCGACCGCCAGGGCGATGCCACCCAACGACATGATGTTCAGCGACACGTCGTTCATGTACATCAGCAGGAAAGTGCCAATCACGGAAACGGGGATCGCGATACCGACGATTGACGTTGCGCGGGCATCGCGCAGGAAACCGTACAGCACGAAGATTGCGATGATTCCGCCGAGCATGGCTGCCAGGCGGACATCCGCAACCGCCGACGAAATAAACTTCGACTGATCGTAGATTTCGACAATCTCGATATCGTCGGGCAACGTGTCACGAACGCGCTCCAGCCTGCTCTTGACGCGCGCCGCGACCTGAACCGTGTTTGCGTCACCTTCCTTGTAGACGGCCAGTTCAACCGATTCGCGACCGCCGACACGAGTAATGGCCTCGCGATCCTTGTATCCCTGCTCAACCGTGGCTACGTCGCGGAGATACACCGGTCTTGAGTCAACATTGCCGACGATTGCGCCGCGAAATTCATCGACACTCTGAAATTCGTTCAATGTCCGCACGAGAAAGCGTTGCGATCCCTCTTCGAGACGGCCGCCCGACAGGTTGACGTTCTCGGCTCGAATTCTCGCAGCGATCTGGTCAATGCCGAGGCCCAGCTGCGAGAGCTTTTGCTGGTCTACCCGTATCTGGATTTCGTCTTCGAGTCCGCCGCTGACCTTGACAGCTGCGGTTCCTTCCTCGGCCTCGAGCTCCGCCTTGATGCGATCTTCTGCAAGTCGGCGCAAAGCCTTGAGCTGCACTTCACTGTCGAGTTCGCCGCCGTCCTTGTGTAACAGGCCGAGGCGCACAATCGGTTCTGACGACGGGTCGAATCGCAACAGCATCGGCCGCGATGCTTCCAGCGGAAGCATAATGACGTCGAGTTTTTCGCGCACGTCCACGCCGGCGAGGTCCATGTCGGTCCCCCACAAAAACTCGATCGTGATGTCAGCCTGTCCGGAACGGGAAACCGAGCGTACTACCCTGACGTTGCGCACGACGCCGACCGCTTCCTCGATCGGTTTTGCGAGCAGGTTTTCGATCTCGGCTGGCGCAGCGCCCGTTAGCTCGGCTCTCACGGTCAGCGTCGGGTACGAAATATCCGGCAGCAAATTCAGCTTCAGACGGGAAAGTGAAACCATGCCAAAGAGCACAATGGCCGTCATCAGCATGACAATCGTGACGCGTCGCTCTGTTGCAATTTCAATCAGGCGACGCATCAGTCGGTGTCTTTTGAATTGATGATCGCAACGGCGGCCCCGTTCTTAAGACCGACATGACCGAGGGTAATGACCTGCTCGCCGTCACTGAGGCCTGACGTGATTTCAATCATGCCTTCGTGGCTGAAGCCGGTCTCGATGCTACGGCGGGTCGCGACGTTGTCCTCAACGACGAATACAAAGCTTGACTCGCCGCGCTCGGTGATCGCACTGCGGGGAACCTGCAGGGCATTTTCGTGCCGGTCATAGACGACGTTCATGCGCCCGAACATGCCTGGCTTGATACGTCGCTCGCCATTGTCCAGTTCGATGGTGAGTTTGAACGTTCCGGTTTCGGGATCGACGATCGGACTGATGCGTGACACGGCGGCAACGACGGGCAGGCCGGTGAGTGCGTCAATTTCGATCAGCACCACCTGGCCGGCCTTAAGCTGTCGAAACTCGCGCTCGGGCACGTAAAGATACGCGACCAGCGGATCGAGGCTGGTGACGCGAAACAGCGGATCACCGGTATCAATCGTGTTACCGATCTTGATGTAACGCTCGGAGATGACGCCGTCGATTGGCGCGCGAATCTGCGTGTAGTCAAGCTCCAGGCTGGCGAGATTGTAGGACGCCTGAAGTGCCTCCAGGTCGTATCGCAGGCGTTCGAAATCGCCCTCACTGATCAGACCCTTTTCCTGCAGTTCCTCGTTGCGCTCGAAGTCGCGACGCAGCTTGTCGAGCCGTGCGCGCGATTCGTTTAACTCCAGTCTCAGGCGATCACCGTCGAGGCGTGCCAGCACCTGTTGCTTGGCTACTTCGTCGCCTTCCTCGACCAGCAGCTGGCGCACTTCGCCGTTAACCTTGGCGACAACATCCGCCTCTGCAAACGCCTCGATCGGGGCAGTTCCTGAGTAAATGGCGTAAATGTCACCTCGAACGGGCGTCTGGACCTCGACTGGAACGGGCGGCGTTTCTTCCTCGTCTTCATCAGTAGCATCGCTTTGCTCACCCGTTGGCTGGCAGCCGGCCAGCAGCAAAACCAGGACGAGCGCTACCGAGCCATAGCGTTGTAGCTGCATGCATGAATCCCCTTATGTGTCCGTGCCGGCTGGTTTTTCTGTGCCGACACGGTGTTGGATCAGCCGGCGAAGCTGTCCAGGTCGGCTGAGCTGGCAAGCACTTTGGCACCATCACGCAAACCGGAGTGGCCGACCACAACAATTTGTTCGCCCTCGGCGAGACCATCAAGAATCTCTACCCGGCCGTCGCTCTCGATGCCGGTCTCGACAACGCGCCGGTCGACAGCACCATTGTTTACGACGTACACGGTCTTCTCCGAGTCCTCGTCAATCAGCGCGTGCGACGGAATCACGAGCGCGTCGGCGTGTTCTTCATAGGCGATCATGAAACGCCCGAACATGCCGGGTGCCAGGTTGCCGTGGTTGTTGTTGATGATTGCCGTTGCGCGGAACGTACCGCTGCGAGTGTTGATCGTCGGGCTAATGCGCGCGATCGTCGCATCGAATCGAACGCCCGGCATCGATGCAACTTCAACGGTCGCGGCATGACCGGCGGTGAATTTGGGAAGTTCGGCCTGCGGAATCTGCAGGTAGGCGACCAATTCGGTGTTGTCGGTGATGCGGAACGCGACCTGGCCGATGGAAAGGTTTTCGCCCGGCTTGATGTCGCGCGACGATACGACGCCAGAGATCGTCGCGCGAATGTTCGAGTAGCCGTAGTTCAGTCGCGCAAGCTCGTAACTGGCTTGCAACGCCTCCAGATCATATTTCAGGCCCTCGAACATGGACGCGCTGACCAGGCCGCGTTCATGCAAATCAGCATTACGTACGTATTCTCGTTGTGCGCGCTCGAGATTGGCTTTTGCTGCCAGCATTTCGAGTCGCAGGCGATCGCCGTCCAGCCGCGCGAGTAACTGGCCCTCGGCAACCAGGTCGCCCTCTTCAACGAGCAGTTCGACAACCTGGCCGCCCACTTTCGCGACTACCGGAGCGTCGGCATCCGAGGTGATCGATGCGGTGGCCATGTAGGTCGCGAAAATGTCGGCGCGCATGGGTACCGACACCTCGACCGGTACCGGAATAGCGGCGTGCAACGCCGCCGGGTCGCTGACGCTGGCTTCACCAACGTCGCAACCGCTCAAAACAGAGCTGCCGCCGATCAAAAGGAGTGTCGCAAGTTGTCTCATGGTCAGGTTACTGTCTAAATTTAGTGTTGTAGTGGAGTATAACACTAGTTCGGTATAACGCAACCGACCACGTCGCAAAACGCGCAATTCACGCTTTATCAGTCGGTTATCGGTCCGAAACGGCTGAGCTTTACCCCACGCTCAGGTATTAGATGCACCAGCTGCAGATTTGGATTGGAATACTTTCGAAAAAGTTCGACGTATCAGCCAGCGGTTGCGGCGGAGGCGCCTGCCACGTGCTTGCGGCGTTCCCGGAGGCGTCGGCTTACGTTCGCCTGGATCATCAGCAGGCTCGGTGTCAGCAAAAGCGTGAGTATTGTCGCGAAGGCGAGACCACCGGCGACCGACGACGCAAGCTGCGTCCACCACTGCGAGCTCGGCGCGCCGATAGAGACCTCGCGGTCAATCAGGTTGATATTCACGCCGAGGACCATCGGCATCAACCCGACGATCGTCGTGACTGTCGTGAGCAGCACCGGGCGAAGTCGAATCGCACAGGTTCGAAGTACTGCCTGGTAGGCTTCCTCACCGCGTGCGCGCAACACGTTGTAGGTGTCGATGAACACGATGTTGTTGTTCACGACGATGCCGGCGAGCGTGATAACACCGACACTCGACATGATGATGCCAAACGGTTTACCCATGATCAGGTGACCGAGCAAGACACCGCCGGTCGAGAACAGGACAGCTGTCAGTATCAGGCCGGCCTGATAAATGCTGTTGAACTGCGTGACAAGAATGATCGCCATAATTGCCAGCGCCATCATCATCGCCTGGCCCAGGAATTGCGAATCTTCAGCCTGATCCTCGGTGCTGCCGCGGAAGGCGATACTCACGCGCGGATCGATCTCGAGGCTCGCAGCGAGTTTCTGCAACTCGGCGACAATCTCGTTATCGAGGTACCCGGATGCAACGTCGGCCTGGACATTAATCGTGCGCCGCATGTCGGTGCGCCGGATCGTGCCGGTCTTTTGTGCCGGTTCGCGCGTTACGAACGTGCTGATCGGCACCAGTCCATCCGCGGTTGGAATTCTAAGCTCGTCGATTTGTGACAGGTTGCGACTGCCAGCCGGGTAGCGCACGCGGATATCGATTTCGTCGTCGCTGTCGTCCGGACGGTATTCACCGATCTTGATGCCGTTGGTAACCAATTGCACCATCGCGCCAACCAGGGCTACGTCGGCGCCAAATCGTGCAGCCTCCGCACGGTCAACCTTGATCTGCCATTCAATGCCGGGCAACGGGCGAGTGTCCTCGATATTGACGACGGCAGGATGCTGTTCAAGCAAATCCTGTACTCGCGACACGGTAGCATCGAGCGCATCGCCATCGCGTGACGCAAACTCGATCAGGATCGGTTTGCCAATTGGCGGTCCCGGATCCGGCGTCCGCGTTTCAATGCCGATGCCGACCAGGTCGCTGGTGTTTGATCGGATCTCCGCGAGAATGTCATTGGCCTTGCGGCGCTGATTCCACTCGACGTAGTTCAGCGTGATGATACCAATCTGATCTTCGGCGCCCTGGTCGCTTGAACCAGTCTTGGCGTACACGAACTCGATCTCGGGCATACCGATGATGCGCTCTTCGACCTGGCGTACGAGGCGGTCTTTCTCTTCTGTCGACAGGTCGCCGCGCGCACGAATTTCGACCGTACCAAACGGTTGCTCGACTTCCGGGAAGTATTCCGTTCCTTCGCCGAACAAATTGAACGCAATATAAACAGCAACCAGGATTCCCGTTACGCCGGCGACATTCAGCCATGGACGTCGCAACGATGTTTTCAGGAACTGGATGTAGCGTCCGGTCAGTCCCGTCACGGAATCAAGGTCGCCGGTTTCAGCCGCTGCAAGATTGCGCCGGGCTTCCTCGCTGTTGGCGCCGGTCTTGCCGAACATGGAGCCCAGCGTCGGTACGAACAAGAGCGCCATAATCAGTGATGCAGAGAGCACCGCAATCAAGGTGATCGGCAGGTACTTCATGAATTCACCCGACATTCCGGGCCAGAACGCCAGCGGCACGAATGCGGCCAGCGTTGTGCACGTCGACGCAATGATCGGCCAGGCCATGCGCATCGCCGCACGCGAATACGCCTCAAAGCGGGAATCGCCTTCCGCCAACCGGCGGTCGGCCATCTCGGTAACAACGATAGCGCCGTCGACGAGCATACCGACGGCCATGATCAGGGCGAACAACACCATCATGTTAATCGTTACGCCGAAAGATCCGATCAGCAGTATGCCCATCAGGAAGCTGCCGGGGATCGCGACGCCGACCAGCAGCGCCGAGCGAATGCCCAGAATGCCGATGATGACAATAAAGACTAACAACACGGCAGCGAGTACGCTGTTTTGCAGCTCGCTCAGCATATCGTTAACGTCTTTTGACTTGTCACGCGATGCAACGACATCGATATCGGCGGGCCAGAATGCCTGCTCCTCGGCAATCGTCGCTTTGACGGTGGCAATCGTATCAATGACGTTAGCTCCAGAACGCTGCACGACTTCAATGGCGATCGCAGGTTTGCCATTCAGTCGGGCAACGCTCTCTGCATCCTTGTAAGTACGGCGGACATCTGCAATGTCCTTGAAG
>JBCAZN010000035.1:0-11834 GCA_038533035.1 Pseudomonadota bacterium | reverse complement strand
GCTGGAGGCTCTTTCGGCGAAGGCCGATGAGCTCTGGCAGACCAGGAGATCGCACGCCGGCGCACGGCGCGGCCTCGAGGAGGCGCGCGCCGCGCACGCCGCAAGCGTGGCGAGGCAAAACAGTGAAAGTAGCTGCCTAGTCACCGACGCGAATACGCATGACATCGATCTTCGCAGCGCGCAGGCGACTGCGTGTGACATTCAACTCGTCCAGGTCGTCAATCGGGCCGATGTAAACCCGGTAGTAATCACGTTTGTTGACCTGTGCGCGATGCACATAGGACTCGATGCCCTGTAGCCCGAGTTCCGCGCGGCGTCGATCGGCGTCAGTCGGCGTCGAGAACGACCCGGCTTGCAGGATATAGATACCGGGTTGTTCGATAGCGCGCGGTTCGGCACTGTCATCCGTGGTCTCGCCGACATCATCCACATCGATCTCAAAGGCAGGCAACATCTTGTAGAAGTCGAAACGCTCCTTAACCGGTTCTTGCGGTGCCTCGTCACTCCCGGACTCGCCGTTGTCATCCATCGCGCTTTGCATGCTGGCTGGTTCCGGGGCGTTGCGAGCGACGACCGGGTTTGGTTCGCGGTCTTTCACGTAAACAGCAAACGCAACCGAGAGGCCAATCGCAAGTCCAAACAGCATCCACACCCAACCCGGGTATTCGCTTTGCCGGGTCTTGCGCTGGGTCTTGCGCTTGGTCGTGCGTCGCTTACGGCGCTGCGCCATTACATCTTCTCCGGGGCGGATACGCCGAGTATCGCGAGGCCGTTGGCGATCACGGTTTTCGTTGCGAGGCTTAACGCAAGCCGTGCATCCCGAACGTCGTCGGCATCGTCGATGAACTTGTTTGCGTTGTACCAGCTGTGAAAGTCAGCGGCGAGATCGCGCAGGTAATGAACCAGCGACTGCGGCGCGCGGTTCGTTGCAGCCAGCTCAATGATCTCCGGGTAGCGGCTCAATGTCGTCATCAGTGCGCGTTCCTGTTCCGAATCGAGGTTCGCCATCGTCGCCACCGCATTTGCGGCGTCGTAAGAAAGTGAGCGCTCGGCGAGTTTCGGAAAGATGCTTGCGATGCGCGCATGCGCGTACTGGATGTAATAGACCGGGTTGTCATTCGACTGCGACATGGCGACATCGAGATCGAAATCGAGGTGCTGGTCGTGCGAACGCATTACATAGTAAAAGCGCGCAGCGTCATTGCCGACTTCGGTGCGTAGCTGCCGCAGCGTGTCGAACTCGCCTGAGCGCGTCGACATCTGCATCTGCTTGCCGTCGCGATACAGCGTGACAAACTGGATCAGCTTGACCTCGAGGCTGCTGCTGTCGTAGCCCATGGCCTCGAGTCCCGCACGAACGCGCGCCTGATAGCCGTGATGATCGGCGCCGAATATGTCGAGCAGGTGATCGAAGCCACGCTCCCGTTTTTCGAAGTGATAGGCAATGTCAGACGCAAAGTACGTTTTGAGCCCGTTGTCGCGAATTACGACACGATCTTTGTCATCACCGTACTCCGTGGATGGAAACCACGTGGCACCGTCTTTTTCATAAAGCTTGCCGCGTTCGCGCAAAACCTCGATCGCATTTTCGATCGCGTTGCTGGTCGTCAGGCTCTGTTCGGAGTACCAGTTGTCGAACGTGACGCCGAAGCCTTCCAGGTCATCCTTGATTTCGTCGCGTATCGATTCCAGTGACTGCTGGCGGATACGGCCGAACGCCGCCGCGCCGCACAGCTCGTTCGCCTTGTCGACGATAGCAGCGGCATACGCCTCGCGTTTCGCCTTGTTCTGCGCGCGTTCTTCCTGGGTCGACTTGCTGGTGTCTTCAGGCCCGTCTTCGGGCAGTCCGGCGAGCACTGACTCGGCGTCCGGAACATCAACACCATCAAAGTCGATCTCGTTTGCGATATCGCGAATATAGTCGCCGCGATACGCACCACGTGGAAACGGCAGCTCAATACCATGCGCCTGGATCCAGCGCGCCCAGACGCTGGCGCCCAGCACGTCCATTTGCCGGCCTGCGTCGTTGACATAGTACTCGCGGCTGACCGGGTAGCCGGCCGCCTCCAGCAGATTGCCTACCGTCGCGCCGTAAGCCGCACCGCGGCCGTGACCCACATGCAGCGGTCCGGTCGGATTGGCGGAAACGAACTCCAGCAGAATTTTGGGGCCATCCTTCTGCGGTTTGCGCCCGTAGTCGTCGCCTTGTTCGAGAATGGCGGCGAGCTCGGCGTGGTATGCCGACGGACTCAGGTGAAAGTTGATGAAACCCGGCCCGGCGATTTCGACGTTGTCGATTTCGTCGTTGTCAGTCAGCGCATCAACTATACGCGCCGCAATGTCGCGTGGACTGCTCTTCATCGGTTTCGCGAGACGCATCGCGATATTGCACGCGAAGTCACCGTGGCTTGCATCACGGGTACGTTCGACGGTCGTCTCAATCGCGATATCGGCGGCCGCATCGGCCAGGTCGGACTGGCTCTGCAGGGCCTCGACGACGAGGTTCGCAACGATGTGTTTCATAAGGACTTCGGGCGTTCTTCTGCGGGCCGGCAATTCTACCTTGTATGTTCTGCCTGTATAGGGCCGCGTGCAGTCAGAACAGTTCGATCGGGTCCACGTCGACCGACCAGCGAACCTTGCGGGCCTCCGGTGTGTCCTCCAGCGACGGACGCAGCTGCGCGAGCAGGCGGTGTAGTGCACCACGATCGGTGCTTTGTAGCAGTAGTTGTGCACGATAGCGGCCCGCACGTCTCGCCATGGGCGCATCGACTGGTCCTAGTATGCGCAGGCCGTCGAGCCCGGCTTGCTGTGCCTGCTGGCGTGCGAGGTCCAGGAAGCGGTGCGCGTCCGCCTTTTTGTGTGCGGCGGCCCGCAGCAGGGCAAGACGTGTAAACGGTGGCCAGCGTGTAATTTCGCGCTCGGCCAGCGCGTCGTCGGCGACCCTGGCGTAACCACCGTCCATGAGCGTTTTCCAGAACGCGTTGTCGGGAAACGCCGTCTGTATCAGTACTTCGCCATCACGCTGTTCGCGTCCAGCACGACCGGCGACCTGCACGATCGACTGCGCCATGCGTTCGCCGCTGCGAAAGTCCGTGCCAAACAGACCCTGGTCAGCGTTCACAATACCGACCAGCGACAACTTCGGAAAATGATGTCCCTTGGACAGCATCTGGGTGCCAACCAGGATTTCGGCCTCACCCGAAGTGGCGCGCTCCAGTGCCTCGTGCATCGAACCCTTGCGCTGCGTAGTGTCGCTGTCGATACGACGGATATCGCGACCCGCGAAGCGCTCACGCAATGCGTCCTCGAGTTTTTCGGTGCCCTCGCCGAGCGGCCGGACGTTTTCGCTGCACTCGCCGCAGTGTTCGTCGAGCGGCCGGCTTGCGCCGCAGTGGTGGCAACGCAACTCGCGACTGCGTGCATGTACAGTGAGTCGCGAGTCGCAGCGTTCGCAGCCTGCGATATGGCCGCAGCTCGAGCAGATCAGCGCGGGGGCAAAACCGCGCCGGTTGAGAAAAATCAGAACCTGCCCGCCGCTGCCAAGATGCGACTCAATGGCGGCAGCTAACGGTTCGCTGATGCCGTCTGTTGCCGGCTTTCGAACCGTATCGATGAGCCGCAGCACTGGTGGCTTCGCGCCACCGGCGCGCGCGGGCAACACGACGTGCTCGTAAGTGCCATTCCGGCAATGTTGCAGCATCTCCAGCGTGGGCGTTGCGCTGCCGAGGATGACCGGGATGTCGAGGTGCTTCGCGCGTGCGATCGCCAGATCGCGCGCCGAGTATCGCAGGCCTTCCTGTTGTTTGAAGGATTGGTCATGTTCCTCGTCGACAATAATGAGGCCGGGGTTCGCGAGTGGCGTAAAGATTGCAGAACGCGTGCCGACGATCAGCCTTGCTGCGCCCGAGCGCGCTGCTCGCCATGCGGCGAGCCGTGCGTTGTCGGTGAGGCCGGAGTGCAACAGTGCGGGTTCGATGCCAAGTCGTTCGCGCAAGCGGTTCGTGAGCTGCGGTGTCAGTCCGATCTCCGGGACCAGCACGAGCACCTGGCGACCGGCTGCAATCACGTCGCGCATTCGTTGCAGGTATACCTCGGTCTTGCCGCTCCCGGTGACACCATCAATGAGGTATGCCGCGAAGCGATCGGATTCGCGCAGCTTCCTGACGGCGGTTTGTTGTGCCGCATTGAGGTCGGGGCCGGGAACCGCTGCAATGGCTGCGAGCTCGTCGAAATCGGCCGCGCGCTGCTCACGACGCTCTATGAAGCCTTTGTCGAAGAGGCCTTTTGCCGCACGCCGCCAGTTCGGCAGCATTTCAGTCAAGGTTTCGGTTTCTAAACCGTCACCACCGGCATCCAGCAGGCATTCAAGCAGCTCGGCCTGTTTCGGCGCACGTGTTGCCAGCGCGTCAACGTCGGCCGCATCCGCCGTTGTGGTGATCGCCACCAGTTCCACGACCGGATACAGCGACCGGCCCTGGCGCAGGCCGGCGGGTAGCGCGGCAGCGGCGACTTCGCCAATGGGATGATGGTAGTAGTCACTCGTAAAGCGGATCAGCCACAAGTCTTCTGCGGCAAAGAGTGGTGATTCGTCGAGCACCGACGAGATCGGGCGCAGCTTGTCGGCGGGCACCGATGAATCGGACACGTGAGCCATCACCAGCCCCGTCTCGCTGCGGCGACCGAACGACACGCGCACGCGCGAGCCCTCGGCCGGCATTGGCTGGCCGGCCGGCAGCTGGTAGTCAAATAACCGCGAGAGCGGAACGTTGACCGCAACGTTGAGGATGTTTCTGGCGTTCAATTAATTTTACATAATCCGGTAATCGGTCGCGCTGGAGTGTCAACGCTGTCGCAGGCAGGACGTTAAGTCAGCACAAGGTAGATCACCGCGTGATGGAGTCAAGGGATATGACGGCAGGCGCTGCAGTATTTGCGGTATCGTGCGTGACGAACAGGACGGAGGCACGAGCACTGCAGAGGGAACGGCAACTTAACCAGTTTCTGGCCGAGGTAGAGCGACGCGCCCTGCGCATTGCCGAGATCGGCGTGCGCGACCGCGACGAAGCGCTTGATCTCGTGCAGGACGCCATGATCAAGCTGGCCAGGAACTATGCCGGCAAGGACCCTGCGGAGTGGACACCGCTCTTTTACAGGATCCTGCAAAACGGCGTGCGTGACTGGCATCGCCGCCAGGCCGTCCGGAATCGGGTTATGGTCTGGTTTGGCAAGACCCGCAATGACGACAACGATTATGATGTCGTTCAGGCGGCGCCGGATCCGGCAGGTCGGACCCCGGACGAGAACCTGCAGAACGATGAAGCAATGCAGGGCCTCGAGGACGCGGTTCGCGAATTGCCGACGCGGCAGCGTGAAGCATTCATGCTGAGGACTTTTGAAGGTCTTGACGTCGCAGGAACTGCTGTAGCGATGGGCTGCAGCGAAGGCAGCGTCAAGACGCATTATTCCCGCGCAGTACATTCACTGCGGGAATCGTTGGGAGAACACTGGCAATGAGTACGTCAGACGAAAAACTGGAACAGTCGGCGAAACGGCTCTTCGACGAGTCGGTGGACGGACTGGATGCGGCCACGCTGTCGCGCCTGAATCGCGGCCGCCAGGCGGCACTTGAGGCATCCGGCGGCGGTCGTTCGCGCTGGCTGTTGTGGGCGCCGGCGACCGGCGTTGCGGCTGCTGCCGTTGTTGCGGCCGTCATGCTGCAGGTCCCGAACACGAACGTGATCGATGCGGCGCCAGCCGATCTCGACATCATTCTTGCGGAGGAAAGCATCGAGATGCTCGAAGAGCTCGAATTCTACGCGTGGCTCGATACGGTCGATCTGGACGCCAATGATATTGGCTAGAGCGGCATGGTTGCTGGGCAGCGCCGCTTTGCTGGGGCCTGCCGCCGCTGCCGAGAACGTTAAGGAGCCTGATATGGCGTTCCTTGAGTACCTCGGCATGTGGGAAGAAACGGACGAGGAATGGCAGTTGTTTGACGAAGTCGCGGATGACAAGACAGTTGCCGACAATGAGGAGCGGAGCGATCCCGTGCCGAAACGCGAAGAGTCGCAGGAGTTAGAAGATGAAAATTAGACATCTCATCATAGTTGGAACGTTGCTCGTGTCATCGCATGCATTGGCAGATGACGCTGTGGAGTGGAACTCGCTCACGGCAGAACAGCAGCAGGTGCTTGGCCGGTTCGAGTCGGACTGGGATGCCTTGTCGGCGGAGCGGCAACAGCGGCTCATGTTGGGCGCCGAGCGCTTTGCCAGCATGAATGACGAGCAACGTGCGGCAGCACGGCAGCGCTTTGACAGCTGGCGCAACATGTCGGACGAGCGTCGTGACCTGATTCGCGAGCGTTACGCGATCTATCAGGACCTTTCGCCCGCCGAGAAACGTCGTATTCGCGACAACTACCGACGTTTCAATCAGCTTAATCGTGATCGGCGCGAGCAAGTGCGCGACCGCTTTCGCAACATGTCACCCGAGCAACGTCGCCGCATTCGCGACAAGCTTCGTGATCGGCCAAGACCAACCAGTGTAGATCGACACTGATCACTCACGCTTTGTGCGTGTACACATCCTTCGATACACTCCCGCAGTCCCAAGGGAGGTGTGTGTATGAGGATCGGTGTACCGAAAGAACTCCACGCTGGCGAACGACGCGTTGCTACGACGCCTGACGTTGCCACCCAGCTGCAAAAGCTGGGGTTTACCGTCGCCGTGGAATCAGGGGCCGGCAACGAGTCGAGCTTTACGGATGACGCGTATCGTGATGCGGGTTGCGACATCGCATCCGCACATGACATCTGGTCCGAATCCGACATCATCGTCAAAGTTCGCGCGCCCAACGACGACGAAGCCGGCAAGCTCGGCAACAACCAGACGCTGATCAGTTTTCTCTGGCCGGGACAAAATCCCGAGCTGCTGTCGCGCCTCACCAATACCGGCGGCACCGTTATGGCGATGGACAGCGTGCCGCGCATCTCGCGCGCACAAAAAATGGACGCCTTGAGCTCCATGGCAAACATTGGTGGCTACCGCGCCATCGTCGAGGCCGCGCAACATTTCGGACGCTTCTTTACCGGACAGATCACGGCAGCCGGCAAAGTTCCGCCCGCCAAGGTGCTGGTGATCGGCGCCGGTGTTGCCGGTCTGGCTGCTATCGGTGCGGCGAAGAGCATGGGCGCCATCGTGCGTGCTTTCGATACCCGGCCGGAGGTCAAGGAGCAGGTTGAGTCGATGGACGCCGAGTTCCTGATGCTCGACTTTGAGGACGACGAAGACGGTTCCGGTGAAGGCGGCTACGCCAAGGTCATGAGCGAAGAGTTCATCCGGGCGGAAATGGCGTTGTTTGCGGAACAGGCAAAAGACGTCGACATTATCGTGACCACCGCCCTGATTCCGGGCAAGCCGGCGCCGAAGCTGATCACGGCCGAAACGGCGCGCTCAATGAAAGATGGCAGCGTTATCGTTGATCTTGCGGCCGAACAGGGCGGTAACTGCGAGCTGACGGTTGCTGGCGAGGTCATCAAGGACAGCGGCGTTACGGTAATCGGCTACACCGATTTGCCGAGCCGACTTGCGGCACAATCCAGCCAGCTGTACGCGACCAACATACGACACCTTTTGACCGACCTGACGCCGGAAAAAGACGGCAATATTAATGTCGACATGGAGGACGAGGTTATCCGTGGCGCAACCGTCTGCAAGGACGGTGAGACGACCTGGCCACCACCTGCGCCGAAGTTATCAGCGGCGCCGCCCAAGGCAGAACCCGAACCCCTGCCTGTCGTTTCGGCAGAGGATGAAAAGCGTGGTGTCCTGGGGCCGATCATCGGCATGGCACTGGGCGGTCTTGCGCTGCTGGGGCTGGGTGCTGTTGCACCGGACTCGTTTTTGGATCACTTCACGGTGTTCGTGCTGGCGTGCTTCGTCGGCTACATGGTGATCTGGAACGTATCGCCGGCGTTGCATACACCACTTATGAGCGTAACCAACGCAATCTCCAGCATCATCATTATTGGCGCGCTGTTACAAATAAGTTCGCCCGACAAACTCATCATGTGGATAGCCGTAGCGACAGCGCTGATTACGGCGATCAATATCGCGGGCGGCTTCGCCGTCACGCGCCGCATGCTTGAAATGTTCCGCAAGTGAGGGCGCGATAATGAGTGAAGGTGTAGTCAACGTTTCTTACATTAGTGCGACGATCCTGTTCATCCTCGCGCTGGGTGGTTTGTCGAATCAGGAAACCGCACGCCGCGGTAACTGGTACGGCATCATTGGCATGACGATCGCGCTGATCGCCACCATCGCCAGTGACAACGTTACGGCCAACCTGGACAAGTTGATCATTGCGCTGCTTGTCGGTGGTTCGATCGGCCTGCTACTCGCGCGTCGCGTGCAAATGACGCAGATGCCGGAACTGGTCGCAATCCTGCACAGCCTTGTCGGCATTGCGGCGGTCGCTGTCGGCTTCGCCAACTTCATGGGTCATGCCGGTGGCTACGAGGGTGTCGAAAAGACGATTCACGATATTGAAACCTACGTCGGCATCCTGATTGGCGCCGTAACGTTCTCAGGCTCGGTGATTGCGTTCGGCAAACTGTCTGGCCGTATCGGCGGCAGCCCGTTGCTGCTGCCGGCCCGGCACTGGCTGAACCTCGGATTGTTGATCGGTTCGGTGTGGTTCGGCATCCAGTTTGTCGAGCAGTCGGCGGCAGGCGGCGGCATGGAGCCGCTGATCTACATGACGATCATCGCACTGCTGTTTGGCATTCATATGGTGATGGCCATCGGTGGCGCCGACATGCCGGTTGTTGTATCGATGCTGAACAGTTACTCGGGCTGGGCGGCGTCGGCTACCGGCTTCATGCTGGGCAACGACCTGCTGATTGTCACCGGCGCGCTGGTTGGCTCCTCGGGTGCCATCCTGAGTTACATCATGTGTCGCGCAATGAATCGCAAGTTCCTCAACGTGATTGCGGGCGGTTTTGGAACCGGCGGTGGTTCGTCGTCGGGGGGCGGCAGCGAAGAGCAGGGCGAAGTCGTCGCGATCAGCTCGCACGAAACGGCCGAGCTGCTGGCGGGTGCGAAAGAGGTCATGATTATCCCGGGTTACGGCATGGCCGTTGCCCAGGCGCAGCACACGGTGTTTGAAATTACCAAGGTGCTGCGTGACAAAGGCGTGAATGTGCGCTTTGGCATTCACCCGGTTGCGGGGCGCATGCCGGGCCACATGAACGTGCTATTGGCAGAGGCGAAGGTGCCCTACGACATCGTGTTCGAAATGGACGAGATCAACGACGACTTCCCGGAGGTCGACGTGTCGGTCGTGATAGGCGCCAATGACATCGTCAACCCGTCGGCGCTGACGGACCCGGACAGCCCGATCGCCGGAATGCCGGTTCTCGAGTGCTGGAAAGGCAAGACGACAATCGTCATGAAGCGCAGCATGGCTACCGGCTACGCCGGCGTACAGAATCCGCTGTTCTTCAAGGAGAACACCCGCATGCTGTTTGGCGACGCAAAAGAAATGCTCGACGAGGTTTTCAAGACTTTATAAATGTTGTAATAATCGATGCGTAGCCTTCGCAACATGAGGTAAGCTCATTGCCAAGGGGGAACGTATGCAGGCAGGACTCGCATCGGACATAACGCAACAGGTCTTGAGGACCGACGTTGCAGGAATGCCTCTCGAGTGGATCGATTACCGCGAGGCAGTTCGTCTCTATCACGCTGAACAAGTTGCGTACGATTGTGGCACGCGCCTTTATACGGTGTTTGGCGGTTTCTGTGCATTGAGCGGCAACCGCAGCCGTGTTGATGTGAATTCGATCATTGCCACGCACGGCACCAGCAAGAGCCTGTCACGCAATCGTGACCAGTATGTCCCGCCGCTGAACAACCGCACGTTGTTCAAGCGCGATGCCAATCTTTGCCTGTACTGCGGCATGCGCTTCCTGACGCGTGACCTGACTCGCGACCACATTACGCCGGTGTCACAGGGCGGGCTCGACAAGTGGAGCAACGTTGCAACGGCTTGTCGTCGCTGCAACAACTACAAAGGCGGGCGTACGCCAGAGCAGGCGTCAATGGAACTGATTGCCGTGCCGTTTACGCCGAACTATGCCGAGTACATTTACCTCAAGGGCCGTCGCGTCCTTGCCGACCAGATGCAATACCTGCTCGCGCACATTCCGCGCTCAAGTCCATTGCATGCCCGGCTGTCAGGGCATCTCGAAAACGGTGAGGAGATCGTCGAGGTTCATTACCACGACTGATGCAATATCTCATCGACGCCAGCGTTTACGTGTTTCGGGCTTACTACTCGATGCCCGAAGACATGACCGACGACGCGGGCAACCCGATCAATGCGTTCTACGGCTTCGCCCGCTTTGTCGGCGACTTTATGGAGCAGGTGACGCCGGAGTACCTTGCGATCGCATTCGATGAGAGCCTGTCGTCGTCATTCCGTACAGAGATATACCCTGAGTACAAGGCGAACCGTGATCCGGCACCGCCCGAGCTCAAACGCCAGTTCGAGCAGTGTCGCCGCTACGTGCGGGCGCTCGGTGTCATGGAAATTGGCAGCCCGAAGTACGAGGCGGACGATCTGATCGGCACGCTGGTAGAGCACGGGCGCCGCATCGGCCGACCGTCAACGATTGTTACGCGAGACAAGGACCTGACGCAGCTGTTGCAGAAGGACGATGTGTTCTGGGATTTTGCCGGCAAGGGCAAGCTTCGCTACGACGAAATTCCCGATTCCTTCGGTGTTTTTCCCGAGCAGATCGCCGACTTCCTTGCGCTGGCCGGCGATGCGGTCGACAACATCAAGGGCGTGCCAGGCGTCGGCAAAAAGACTGCCGAAAAGTTGCTGCAACACTTTGGCAGTCTCGACGAGATCTATTCGAATCTCGACAAGGTACACGAGGTCAATGTCCGCGGTTCCAAAACCTTAGGCCCCAAATTGGAAACCCATCGCGACGCCGCCTACCTTGCCCGGCAGCTCACCGGCATCGCATGCGACGCACCGATTGTAGGCGTCGAAAAGAAAATGCAGCCGTCTGCGCCAAAGCTGGGTGAAATTAACGCCCTGTTCGACGAGGCAGGCATTGGCACAGCGCTGCGTCGCCAGGCCGAACGTGTGTCGGACATCTACCGACACTGAATTGGTTGCCTGACTGGGCTGAAATTACGCGGCAACTCGGTGTTCAAAATGACATGCCGACGCCGGTCAGTGGTGGCGATATCAGTGCCGCGTGGCGGCTCGGCAAGTACTTCCTGAAAACCGGCCCGCTCGCGTACCTGGACATGTACAGCGCCGAGGCGGAGGGTCTTGGCGCGCTGGCCGCAACCAACACCGTGAGGGTTCCGTCAGTTATCGGTTTCGGCGAGGTCGGCGAAGCGTCGTTTATCGCGCTGCAATGGTTGGACCTTACCTCCGCGGATGCTGCCACGGAGGCGATATTTGGCGAGCAGCTGGCGTCGTTGCATCGTTGTAGCAACGAGCGATACGGATGGCACAGGGACAACCCGATCGGCTTGACGCCGCAGCCGAACGCCTGGTCTGATGATTGGGTTGCGTTTTTGCGCGAACGGCGACTGGGCAACCAGTTGCGGCGTGCTGCTGGCAACGGGTTTACAGGCGAGCTGCAGCAAAAGGGTGCCAGGCTGCTCAAACGGTTGCCGTATTTTTTCGATGAATCCAGCTGTGTACCGTCCCTCCTGCACGGTGACCTGTGGGGCGGAAACTGGGCAGCGAGTGGTGGTGAGCCCGTCATGTTCGATCCGGTCGCCAAAATAGACAGCCGGATCGAAC
>JBCAZN010000034.1:0-11997 GCA_038533035.1 Pseudomonadota bacterium | reverse complement strand
CCGTTTCGAACTGGTCTTTCGCGGACTGCTTTTGCTCGGCGCTGATATCGCCGTCGAGTCGTGCAATGCCGATGACGAGTAATGCGGCGACGTGCATTGGCTCTTCGACCGCATAGATCGGGTCGCCGTCGAATTTCTTCGACCAGCGGCGCCGATGCATCCAGTGAAACGGATTCAGCCACCCGATGTCGACGCCGAGTCGATCCAGCAGGTACAGAATGGTGACGATACTTCCCAAAAGCGCGATGACGACGTGCATCAGCGATCCTCCCGGAATAGCCAGCGACAGAGTATGACAGCAACCAGAGCACCCGCGCACTGCGCAGCAATAAATGCCGGTGCGTGTACCGGCTGAATGCCTGAAAACGTATCGGTCATTGTTCGACCGATGGTAACAGCCGGATTCGCAAACGATGTCGATGCCGTAAACCAGTAGGCAGCCGTAATGTAGAGACCGACGGCCACGGCAACAATTTTGGTGCCCCATCGCAGCGTTCCAAGGATCGTAGCGACCAGTCCGAAGGTCGCAACGCCCTCCGCAAACCACTGTGCGGCGCCCGTGCGCGATCGGGCTGATGCCTGCACAACATCCAGTTCAAACATCAGGTGGGCGACCCCTACGCCGATGATTGCACCTGCCACCTGCGCGACGACGTACAGCAGCGCGGGTTGCCCCTTGATCTCGCGCCGCAACAGGAACGCGAGCGTCACGGCAGGATTGAAATGCGCCCCGGACAAAGGGCCAAACATCCAGATCAGTACGATAAGGATAGCGCCCGTCGGTATCGTATTGCCCAAGAGGGCAATCGCAACGTTTCCACCGGACAGCTGTTCGGCCATGATGCCGGAGCCGACCACGGTCGCGAGCAGCATTGCGGTGCCGACCGCCTCGGCACCCAACCTGCGGCCGATACCAACGTCAGTCACCCTGAGCCTCTTTGCCAAGCGCTGCATCGTGAATCCGCTGCAACGCGTCGCGGCGCTGGCGCACATCCATACTGTCGAGCGGCAACTCGAGCATATCTGCGATACGGCCCCGAAGCTGGCGATACGCGAGATCGAATGCTGCCGGCGCGGCATCAGGTGTGGCATCCGCCGGATCCGGGATGCCCCAGTGCACCTGCACCGGCGATCCGTACCACACCGGGCAGGTTTCGCCGGCGGCACTGTCGCACACGGTAATGACGATATCGAGGTCCGCTGCGTCTGCACCGCTGAACTCGTCCCAGGACTTCGAACGCAGGCCGTCGGTCGAGTGCCCCTCCGCCTGCAGCTTCACAATCGCACCGGGATTGACCTTGCCTGCCGGCTGGCTGCCGGCACTAAACGCCGTGATGCGGCCGTTCCCGAGGTCATTGAGCAAGACCTCCGCAAGAATGCTGCGGCACGAGTTACCAGTGCAGAGTACGAGTACGTTCATTGCTGTCCGACGTCGCGGTTGGGTATGCGACGCAGCATGGCATCCCCGAGCTCCCGGGTAACGACCATCGTCACAACTTTTTTAATTGAGATGTCCTTCTTGAGCTTGAAGATTGCCACCTGGTCCGTCTGCCGGTGCAAGCGGAAGTGGATCCACGGAATGAACAAACTGAGGAGCAGCTCGGTGGATTCAGGCGCGCGCCGCGTAATCCAGATGCCGTCGGCTTCGACGGTTGCATCGCACCGCAGTGTGCCGCTGACCTCGATGGGTTGTTCCGGGTGCGTGATGTTGACCGGCTCCGAATTGGAGCCGAACCAGTCAACGAGCAGCTGCCATTTGCCAGGATACTGGCTGGGTTCGAATTTCAGTGCAGCGACGAGTACGAACGCGAGCACCAGGAATACAATGGCTGCAGAACCGAGAAAATCCATGATCTATACGACTAGGAACCAAAGTCCGTGCGACGCCAATGGCCGTTCACCCGACGAACCTCATACGCCGGCCAGTAATGATTATCCAGCTTGAGTGTGATCACTTCGGCCGTACCGTTCCAGGTCACCGTTTTCAGGCGCACCGACTCGCTGTGCTCGAGGTCTTTTACAATACTGATAAACGCATCGAGATTCGGCGTTGGCTGTTCATTCACTTCCACCACGCGGCGGCCCGCCCACAGGCCGTAGCGAGTTGCCGGTGAGCCGTAGCTGAAATACGCCACGTAAACGCCGTCCGTGCTGACACCACGCTGTGCTGCCATTGCACGGTGCGGGTCTTGCAGCAACGCGCCGGCCCAGGAAGCAGCCTTGTCGATGCCACGACCACTGAGCGCGACCGTGTCGATCTCGATGTCCTTCACCTTGTCGTTGCGCCAGACCGTGACCGTAACGCGTGGCTTTTGCACAGCATTCTCGAGTTCCCGGTACGACGTCACGACATTGCCATCAACAGCGAGCACCATGTCGCCATTGCGCAGCAGTTCCGATGCGGGTGTGTCGGCAACGAGCCGGGTCACGCTGAGTGCGCGCCGTCGCGACGGATTGTTCTCTTCAAGCCGGGCAATCCACTCCTCATCGACGCCCATCTTGCGTGCAGCAAACAATGGCGCATAAACGAACTCGGCCTCAAGCGAGTAGAACGGCCGGCCGTCGCGCACGGTATTGACGAACTGTTCAATCAGGTCGCTGGAGATACCGCGGTTGATCTGCGAACTTTCACCACCGCGCTGCACCGCGAAACTTGACCAGCTGGCCGAGACACGACCCTCCGCGTCAACGATGACACCATCAAAACCGTTCGGCCCGTTGACGAGAGCAACGCCTTCGATATTCGAGTCGCGGAATCGCAGCGTACGCGACAGCGGCAACAGCAGCGGATCAACCGAAGCAACCGTACTTTGCTGGTGCACTAACTGGTGATCGGACTTGATACCGACGACCCAGACATCGTCACCGGGCTTCAGCGGCGCCGTGTTGAAGGTCGCCGCTTGCACGGGCGTATCACCGATGGTCGCCGGGTCGTAGGACACGATCGCGAAGTTGTGCAACGGGTGCAGTTGCTCGATCTTGCCACGCACTTCCAGCGATCCGGCGAACGTAATTTTCACATCGCCAATTGCGATCGGAACCGTATTGCGATCGACCAGGACGTAGCCGCGTTCCTTGTCGACGATCAGGCCGGTGCCGTAGTAGTGGCGATCAGCGACACCTGACAGCGTGTACGGCAGGTCGAATGTGACCACGACCAGCGATGGCGCGATTGCGTTGACGCGCGGATCGTCGTGCTCATTTAGTTTGGTACTGCCAGCCTCAGGCGGCTCCGGTTCCGGGCCCGCCGCCAGCATGCGGCATGGCCAGACACCGCTTGAATCGTCGCGAGCGCAACGCTGTGCGGGGAACCACACGCGGTCCATCTCGAGCAGCCGCACGATCGAGTTCTGCGGGTTTTCCATGTTGACGTAGCGCACCAGCGCACGCTCACCATCAGCGAGTTCATCGAGCGCTGCCTCGAAGTCATCGAGGTCGGCGATCGGCTCGCCGTCCATTTCGATGATGACTGCACCGCGGGGAATGGCTGCCTTGGAAAGCAGGTAGCCCGGGTTTGCGACATACACACCGCTGGGTGAACGGTTGTAGTGTCGCGCCTGCTGGTACGACAGCGTGTTGACGATCGCATCGCCGAATTCGACATACTCATCGGGCGTAATGGCATGCAGGTCATCGACCGTGACGGTCACTGCGATGGACTTTCCGCCGCGCTGCACAACAACCGCGATTCGCTCACCAACGTTGTCGTCAAGCATCTCGGCCAGCGGCACAAACTCAGTGATGATCTCGTTGTTGATCCTGATCACGATGTCGCCGGGTTTCAGCAGGCCATCGGCTGGCGATTCCGGGATGACATGGCCGACCGTCAGCATGCCGGTTTGCTCCGGAAACTCCGCGCGTACCTTGCTTTCGACCTCGGGAGTCAGTCCGAGGCGGCGCAACTCGTCGTAAGGCTCGAGCTGAAACGTCGTCTGCAGGGTGCCGCGGGTGACTGTTTCGCCAGCCCGAATTTTGCGCAGGGCGCGGTCAATACGGTCGAGCGGCAGGAAAAAACTGCTCGCTGCGGCACTGTTCGCACCTGCGTTCAGCGCGACAACTTCGCCGTCGATATTAATGACGGGCGACCCCGATGAACCACCCGAGGTTCCGGATGCAGCCTGCAGATAGAAGGTATTGAAGTCGTTGTACTTGCCGCGACCGTACACCGGTGCCTTGCGATCGAGGCGCGCGATGGTACCGGCGAGAATCGACAGCTGTTCACCCGCGTCGTTGCCGAGCACGCGAATTTCCTTGCCCACGCCCGCGCCGTTCGGCACCAGGGGCAACTCAACCGGTTCGATGTATTTGAGTTTCGCCGGGTCATAGCGGAAGAATCCGAAATCATGCACCGGGTCGCGATAGACCGGCGTCAAGGTGACTTCTTCGTTGTTGCGGAACACCGCTTCGGCGATGACCGGCCCAGGGGTGACAACATGACGATTGGTCAGAATCAGGCCCTGCTCCGCGTCAACAACAAACCCTGTGGCCTGGGTCGAGGAGTTCCATTCGGTATCAAATGCGCGGGTACTATCGACGCGAATCGAGACCACGCCGGAAGAAATGCGCTCGAGCGTTTCGGTCCACGCGGTGTCATCGGCGGCCGTCGCCGTTACGGTTGCAAGCAGCCATCCCGCTGCCGCAATAATCCTGAGCTGGGTCATAGGTGTCCTGGTGTTGTCCGGGGCCGGGTACCGGCCATTCCGTAATTTCGAACGCGGCAATACACGACGGTTCCCTATTTCACCAGATTCCGGGCACTTAGGCGACCACGGCGGTCACGAAACCCGGCGTGAACCAGAACCGTGTGATGGCGCGTCGGCGGGAGAGTCGATGGGTGCGCCTGTTAGTGAAGCGGCCGTCGACTCTCCCGCCGACGTGCCACCCCGCTATTCCGGTTCGTATCGGAGATCGAGTTCGCGTGCCGCCTTGACGTCGTCGAGTCTGCGCACAGGCATCGTGTACGGCGCCTCTTTGTAGTCAACGCCGTCTTCCTGCACGGCCTTCACAATCTCGATCATTGCCTGCACGAAGTTATCGAGCGTCTCCTTGCTCTCGGTCTCGGTGGGCTCGATGAGCAGGCATTCGGGAACGAGCAACGGGAAATACGTTGTCGGCGCGTGATAGTTCTTGTCGAGCAGCGCCTTCGCAATATCCATGGCGGTCAGGTTGTAGCGTTTTGCCTCGCGCTTCAGCGTCACGATAAATTCGTGACTCGCCCGGCGCTCCGGGAACGCAAGCTCGAAGCCGGCGTCGCGCAGCTTCACGGCAAGGTAGTTGGCATTCAAGGTCGCGTACTCGGCAACGCGCTCCATACCTGCGCGTCCGAGCATGCGCATGTAGACATAGGCACGCAGCAGCACGCCCGAGTTCCCCATGAAGCCGGACAATCGACCGACCGACTGCGGCAGGTCGTCTTCGGCAAGCCAGTCATAAAATGATTCGCCGCCGTTTTCTTTTTTCGTGACCACCGGGATCGGCATGAACGGCAACAGTCGATTGTTGACACCCACGGCACCGGAGCCCGGACCGCCACCGCCATGCGGCGTCGAGAATGTCTTGTGCAGGTTCATGTGAATGACGTCGAACCCCATGTCGCCGGGTCGCACCTTGCCGAGAATGGCATTCAGGTTTGCGCCGTCGTAGTACAGCAACCCGCCCGCCTCGTGCACGAGTTCAGCGACTTCGGTGATGCGTCGTTCGAAGACGCCGAGCGTCGACGGGTTGGTCAGCATGATGCCGGCCGTCTTCGGTCCGAGCACGGCCTTCAGCGCCTCGATATCGATATCGCCGTCGTCACCCGTCGGGATTTCCTTGACGACACAGCCACACATGGTTGCGGTGGCCGGATTCGTGCCATGGGCGGCGTCCGGGCAGATTATCTCGTTGCGTTCGTGGTCGCCGTTGGCGTCGTGGTAGGCCTTGATCATGGCCACGCCCGCGAGCTCGCCCTGCGCGCCCGCCATCGGTGTCAGTGACACCCCTTTCATGCCCGTCACGTCCTTGAGCATTTCCTGCAGTTCAAACATGCAGGTCAAAAAGCCCTGGCCGTGACCGACCGGGCCGAGCGGATGGCGTCCGGCGAAGCCTGGCAGCAGCGCCAGTGCATTACACGCGCGCGGGTTGTACTTCATCGTGCAGGAACCGAGCGGATAGAACTGCGTGTCGATCGAGAAATTCATTTGCGACAGGCGCGTAAAGTGGCGCACCGTCTGCAGCTCGGAGGCCTCTGGCAGGCGCGGCTTGTCGCTGCGCAGGAACGCGGCCGGAATATCTGTTTCAGTAGCGTCGCCAGGTGCCTGCGCAAACGCACGGCGGCCTGAGCGCGATTTTTCGAAAATCAACTCACTCATCAATCTCAATTCCAAGTGCGCGAAATGCCGCGCTGTAATCCGGTTCCGTGGAGATGTCCTCAATCATCTCCTCGTGAACGATTGTGTTGTTCTCATCCAGAACGACCACGGCTCGCGCGAACATACCGGCCAGCGGGCCTTCAACGATCTGTACGCCGTAATTCTCACCGAAGCCGGCGTGACGAATCGCGGACAGGCCGATCACGTTCGTGAGGTCATGTTCCTGCAGGAATCGTTTGTGTGCGAATGGCAGGTCGTAGGAAACCATTAGCGCAACGAGATTGTCTGCACTTTCGGCATAGCGATCGAACTCGACAACGGACTTTGCGCATACGTCGGTGTCGATGCTGATGAAAATATTCAACAGCTTGCGCATGCCCGTCCAGTTCATGAACGTCACGTTCTGCAGCTCGGTGTTGACGAGCGACACGTCGGGAGCATGACTGCCTACGGGCGGAAGGTCACCGTGCGTTCGGTAGCTTGCTTTGTTGTGAATTATTCTTGCCATATCAGGCGCTCTTTGCGTTGATGGTTTGCATAACGTCCGCGAACGCCGCAACAAATGCGGCGATATCGGCGTCGGTTTTGGTTTCCGTTGCGCACAGCAGCATCGCGTGTGTGCCAGCGTAGGCCGTAAGATCCAGTCCGGCGAGCATATTGCGATCTGCGAGCGCTGCAAGCACCGGTGCTACCGGTCTATCCAGCTGCAGTGCGGCTTCGTGGAAAAACGGTCCGTCGTAGAGACGCTCCACGCCGTCAATGGCGCAAAGGCCGTTGACGGCCGCGGTCGTGTTCGCATGCGACACCTCGGCGACCTTGCGAAGTCCCTCGTAGCCGAGCAACGACATGTAAATGGTTGCCGCCGTCACCATGAGACCCTGGTTGGTACAAATATTCGAGGTCGCTTTCGAGCGTCGAATATGTTGCTCGCGCGCCTGCAGCGTTAGCGCGAAGCCCGGCTTGCCGTCGAGATCGGTCGTGCGACCAACAATGCGACCCGGCATCTGGCGGACGTGTTTTTGCTTGCACGTCATAAAGCCGAAGTACGGTCCGCCCGAGGATAACGGCACACCCAGCGGCTGCCCTTCGCCACAGGCAATGTCGGCGCCCTCTTCACCCCACTGGCCCGGCGGTTTGAGTAGCGCCAGAGACGTCGGATTGCAGATGCCGATCATGAAAGCGCCCTGTTCGTGCGCCCAATTGGTCAATTGATCGACATCCTCGAGGGTGCCGGGAAACGACGGCTGTTGCACCACCACGGCGACCGGTTCGCGGTCATCCGGCATCGCATCGAAATCGACGTTGCCCGTGGCCGCAACCTGCGGCAGTCGCTCGAACGAGATGTTCTGCGCGCCGGCGATGGCGGTTGCTACCTGTTCGTACACCGGGTTTACGCCCGGCGCGAGCAGGATGCGGCCCGACTTTACGCGCCGATTGGCACGCACCGCCATCAATGCCGCTTCAGCCAGTGCCGACGCACCGTCGTACAGCGATGCATTGCTGACATCGAGCCCGGTCAGTTCCGTGATCATCGTCTGGTATTCGTAGATCGTCTGCAGCGTGCCCTGGCTCGCCTCCGCCTGGTATGGCGTGTAGGCGCTGTAGAACTCGCCGCGCGTCGCGATATCCCAAACGGCCGTCGGAATATGATGCTCATAGGCACCGGCGCCGATGAAACACATCGGTGCCCCGTCCTGTGCAGCGCGATCGCGCATCAGTCGCGAGATTTCCATCTCGCTGAGCGCTTCCGGTACATGCTTCAGCTTGTCGATCAACAGGTCTTTCGGGATCTCGTCAAAAAGGTCTGCAATCGAGTCCGCGCCGATGGCATCGAGCATCTCGCGCGTATCTTTTTCGGTATGCGGAATAAAAGGCATCAGTCGTCCAGTTCGTCGATGAACTGCTGGTAGTCATCCGGCGTCATCAGCGCGCCTTCATCGATAGTGTCGCTTGCAGCCATGCGCACGATCCAGCCGTCGCCGTACGGGTCTGAGTTAATTTTCTCCGGGTCGTCGGCAAGGTCCTCGTTAACCGCAGTAACATTGCCACTAATCGGTGCATACACATCCGAGGCCGCTTTGACGGACTCGACAACGGCCATCTCGCCGCCTTCGTCGACATCCTGGCCAACTTCCGGCAACTCGACGTACACGAGATCACCGAGCGCACCCTGTGCATGATCGGTAATGCCGATGGTTACTTCGCCGTCGTCTTCGCGCCGCAGCCACTCGTGCTCTTTCGTGTACAGCAGGTCTCCTGGTAGGTCACTCATGATTATTTTCCTCAGATTTCAATTCGTACTTTTCCATTGCGCACAAACGGTGTTTCGACGATCCGCACCATCAGCATCTTGCCCCTGACTTCAACCTGCGCCCGGTCGTAGTCGCCGGCCGGCACGCGCGCCAGCGCAATCGACCTGCCAATCGTCGGCGAAAAACCGCCGCTTGTAATCTCACCTTCGCCGACGCCCTCGACAACCACTTTCTGGTGATTGCGCAGCACGCCCTTATCTTCCAATAGCAGGCCAACAAAGCGTTGTCTGTCCGTATTTTCCCTCTCTGCCTCAAGCGCGCCGCGTCCAATGAAGTCACGATCCGCCGGGTGCCACGCAATCGTCCAGTCGAGACCGGCTTCCAGCGGCGATATGGATTCGTCCATATCCGTCCCGTAAAGGTTCATGGCCGCTTCGAGCCGTAACGTGTCGCGCGCGCCAAGGCCGCACGGGGCAACGCCCGCGGCCAGCAAGCGGTCCCAGGCAGAGGTCGCAGCGGCAGCCGGCATACAGATTTCCCAGCCGTCCTCACCGGTGTAGCCGGTGCGTGCAACGAACAGGTCACCTGCCTGCATGCCGTTGAATGCCTTGAGCGCGAGTGCCGCGTCACAATGCTCGGCATCGATACACGCCGCGGCGAGTTCACGCGCTTTTGGCCCCTGCACGGCAAGCATTGCCAGTTCGCCACGTTCCACGACGTTGACCGAAAATTTGGTGGCGTGCTCGCGAATCCACTTGAGATCTTTGTCGCGCGTGGCTGCGTTAACGATCAGTCGGTACTCGGTGTCGGCCAGGAAATATACGATCAAGTCATCGATGACGCCGCCGTCAGGATTCAGCATGCAGGAATACAGCGCCTTGCCGTAGTCCTTGAGTTTTGCCACGTCGTTGGCAAGCAGTTTTTGCAGAAAAGCACGGACCTGGTAACCCGACAGATCGACGATGGTCATGTGCGAGACGTCGAACACACCGGCGTGCTGCCGCACCGCATGATGCTCCTCTTTCTGCGAGCCGTAGTGCAGCGGCATGTCCCAGCCGCCGAAATCAACCATTCTGGCGCCGGCTTCGACGTGCTTATCGTGTAGCGGTGTTTTCGATCCCATTCCCAAGCTCAAGATTGCCAATAAAAAAGGCGGCAGGCATTCATCGCCTGCCGCCCCTCTGTCCTTTGCAACCTGAGAGATCGATGGCCAGCGTGTCCGTGCCGCCACTTTCCCCTTCGGTGGGCCTCGTGGGCCGCTCTCCAGAGCTGATCAGCACATTCAGTCCTTCTGCCTGAGCGTTTCCGGGCGTGTTGCGCCTTCGGCGCCCCGATTCAACGGGGTCTCTTCTGAGTACGCTATCGATCAGTGCGCGCATGATAGCCAACCGTGACCGCGGTTGCCAGTTGCCGGGCAGCAAGTAACAATGCGCGCTCGAGAAACAGGATGATCCTCATGAAGACGATTCGAATCCTCGCCGCGATAACTGGCCTGGCCGTCCTTTCAACCGCTTTCGCTGACGCCACCGAGGACTTTCACGCGCTCCTCGACGAGCACTGGGAGTGGATGCTCGACAGTAACCCGGTTCTGGCATCATCGCTCGGCGACAAACGCGGCAACGATCGCTGGGGCGACAACAGCCTTGCCGGCATCGAATCGCGCCATGCGGCTGAAAAAGCGTTTTTGCGCCGCGCTTACGCGATCGACCGCAATGCCCTCAGCGCAGAAGACCAGCTCAATCACGAGCTGTTTCGTCGCGAACTTCAGGACAGCGTTGATGGCTTCCAGTTCAAGAGCTACCTGCTGCCGTTTTCGCATCGCGGTGGCATCCAGAATCCGGAGAACCTGACCAGTCAGCTGCGATTCGTCACGGTCAAGGACTACGAGGACTGGATCGCGCGGATCGCGGATCTTGAGCAGCAGATCGCAACGACGATTGAGCTGGCCGAACAAGGCCTGAAGGAAGGCATCGTTTCGCCGCAGATCCTGATGCAACGCATGCCAGCGCAGCTTGAATTGCAGGTTGTTGAAACAGCGCAGGAAAGCCCGCTGTGGCGCGTGTTCGAGAACCTGCCCGATGCGTTTAGCGGCGCCGAGCGGGAATCAATCCGGGCGGCAGCAACCGATGCGATCGAGGACAGCGCGCTACCGGCGTATCGCCGAATGAACGACTATTTCAACACTACCTATTTGCCAGCGGCACGTGACAGCATTGGCTTGTCAGAACTGCCGAACGGCAACGCGTGGTACGAACACCTTGCGCGCTCGTTCACAACCACGCGCATGACGCCTGACGATATTCATCGCCTCGGCCTCGAGGAAGTGAAGCGCATTCGCGGTGAAATGATGAAAGTCATCGAGGAAGTCGAATTCGATGGCACGTTCGACGAGTTCCTCGTGTTTCTGCGAACCGATCCGCAGTTCTACTTTGATACACCGGAGGAACTGTACACCGAGTACCTTGCTGCCAGTAAGCGCATTGACCCGGAGCTGGTGAAGTTATTCGGCCATCTACCGCGCATGCCGTACGGCGTAAAGCCGATTCCCGATGCGATTGCACCGGATACGACTACGGCGTATTACTCGCGTCCGGCGGCGGACGGCTCCCGAGCCGGCATCTACTGGGTCAACCTGTATCGTCCCGAAGTACGGCCGAAGTACGAGATCGAGGTGCTGTCCGTTCACGAGGCGATGCCCGGCCATCATTTGCAGATTGCGATCCAGCAAGAGCTTGGCGATATTCCGAATTTCCGCCGCTTCATGGGCTTCACGGCCTTTGTTGAGGGCTGGGGGCTGTACAGCGAACGCCTTGGCTACGATCTCGGCCTGTACCAGGATCCGTATTCACGTTTTGGCCAGCTGACCTATGACATGTGGCGCGCGGTGCGACTCGTTGTCGACACCGGCATGCATTACAAGGGCTGGTCGCGCCAGCAGGCCATCGACTTCTTCAAGGCAAATGCGGCCAAAGCCGAACATGACATCGTGAACGAGATCGACCGTTACCTGTTGATGCCGGGCCAGGCACTCGCCTATAAGATCGGCCAGCTGAAGATTCTTGCGCTGCGCTCGCGTGCCGAAGTCGCACTCGGCGACGACTTCGATATCCGCGCATTTCACGATCACCTGCTGGGCGCCGGCGCCATGCCGCTCGACCTGCTCGAGCAACGCATGGACAAGTGGCTGGCCGACGTTGCGTCGCGTTAGAGCTTGAGCTCCATAAAACGACTGAAGTCGTTTTCTTTGTAGTCCGCAAACGGTCCGCGATAAACGAAGCCATACTTCTGGTACAAGCGGTGCGCCGGCTCGAACGCCGGATGTGATCCCGTCTCGATATACAGCGCTTCGTAGCCGCGATCTGCGAGCACATCATTAAAGAGTCGCGCAATCGCGG
>JBCAZN010000033.1:0-12058 GCA_038533035.1 Pseudomonadota bacterium | reverse complement strand
TGTGCTGCTCGCAACGCCGAAGCAGACATACGCCAACAGGCTGATCGGCGTCACCGCGGCCGCCGAGTTGATGTTGCGCATGATGTCGCCGCCAAGCGCGTCGACAATACCAGCGAGCCACGCGGGGCGTTCGCCGTTTTCCGGCTCGTGCTCGCGCCAGGCCGGCTGCATCTCATCGAGCATGGGCTCAAGTTCAATCGGCTGCCCAACGTTAACCGCTACCTTGCCAAACTGGTCCCGCAGAGACTTCACTGACCGAATCAGCCCGCCCAGTGATTCCTTTTTCTTTTCGGCGCCGCCCAGCTCACTGATAAACGCATCGCCTTCGATCAGCTTCTCGTAACCGAAGTAAATCGGGACAAACACAATCGGGCGCTGTGGATTGGTGATGTAGGCATTCACGGTCATGGCAAGCATGCCGCCTTTCGGTTGCAACAGCCGGCCTGTACGACTGCGTCCACCCTCGATGAAGTACTCCATCGAGTAGCCGCGGCCCAGCACCTGCTGGATGTAAGAATCAAAAACTGCAGCGTACAGGCGATTGCCCTTGAAGCTGCGGCGCAAAAAGAACGCCCCGCCGCGACGCAGGATGCCGCCGACGACCGGCATGTTGAGATTGATGCCCGCCGCGATGTGCGGCAAATGCAGGCCTTCTAGATAGGTCACATAGCCGAGCAGCAGATAGTCAAAATGGCTGCGATGACATGGGACATAAATGATCTCCTTGTCCTTGGCGACGTCGTGCAGCAGCTGCGCGTGGTTAAGTTCGATGCCGTCATAGATTTTGTTCCAGAGCCAGCGCAACACTCGCACCAAAACGCGAATGGTCGGGTACGAAATATCCGCTGCAATCTCGAGCGCGTATTTTTCAGCTTTGCGGCGCGCAACTTCGCTCTTGCGAATGTCGTCGCCCGCCTCGGCGTTAATTGCACGCCGTACAGCGGGCGCTCGCAGTACATCGTTGACGAGCGTACGACGGTGCGAAAGGTCCGGCCCGACGGTCGCCGTTCGCAGCGTGCGAAAATGCACGCGCAGGATACGCGATACCTTGCGGACCGAAACCGCAGAGTCGATACCATCGGTGTAAATAGTGCGCGCCGGCAGTGCTTCACTGAATCGCATCAGCGTGTTGCGTCCATGCAGCAGCGTGACGAAGAACTTGCGGGTACGTCCGATGACATCCCAGTTTTCCGAGAACAGCAGTTTGAACACCGAGCGTTCTTTCTCGGGCGAGCGCCCCCAGTAAATCGACACGGGGATCAGGAGCAGTTCCTGGTCGCAGTTTTCGGCGGCTTCAATGAGACGTTTGAGACGCGGCGACCCCGTTGTCGACGGCCGCCGTACCCAGAAGCCTTCGAGACGGCGCATTACGACGAAGCGCCGCGATTCGTTAACACCGCAGTACTCGAACGATTCCGTCGGTGACGGCATGCCGCGCGCAGCACACGCGTTCTCGAGCGCCAGCACGTCCGCGAGCCCGCCCGTTTCGAGTACGTAGCAGATCGCCGCACTCGGGTCGGTAATGGTCTCAGTGGGAATCTCGGGCTGGATGTCAGGCCGCGCCCAGATTGAGAACACCCTTGCCGCGAGCCAGTACAGCGGGCGGAAGATGACGCCTCGGAGGTTCATGGCGGACAAGTCTACCCAAAAGCGTTGGCCGAAATACCGTTGACTTTTCGGCCTTTTTGCCCTTCTCGAGTGCGTTTTTGTGACGGCCTTCGTGTTGCAAGCCTCTGATTTGAGGAACAATTCACAGGAATCTGAACACTGCACTCACTGCAGTCGGCGAGCACGCAATGAAAAAACTGGTCATCTGGGCAATCGTACTGGGCTGCGGAGCCTACTTCGGCTCCAAAATGTTGCTGCACCACAAGGTTGGCAAAGGGGTCGACGGCGCGCTCCTGATGATGTCGCCGTTTGCCAATATCGAGTACGAAGGCGTCAGTTCGACCATGTCGGGCGAACTGACGATTGACGGTATTACGATGCGCGTCATCGGGTATAACGACGAAATTCGTATCGACCGGATCGGTATCGACACGCCCAGTTACTTTTCGCTGCTGAACCTCACCGACATCGCCGAAAACATTCACAGTCCGGATGAAGTGATCCCGGAATCCTTCGGCTTTATTGCCGAAGGCGTGCGCATGCGCGTGAACTCCGACTACATGAAGGAAATTCATCGCGAGCGCATCAATGCATTGAATGTATCTGACATCGGCGCACCGGCGGCCGAATGTGCGGGTAAGTACGGCTATTCACCCCGCGCATTGTCAAAGCTGGGCTACTCGGAGCAGGTCGCATCGGTTTCGGCACACTTCAAACGCGGACACGGCGATTACTCGATCCTGATCGCATCAAGTATCGAGGATATGTGGAGCATCGACGGCGAGCTGACACTGGCCGGCGACATGATCTCCGAAGTCTCAAAGGGATCACGCTATCGGCCGCGCATGAAGGCGATGCACATCGAGTACGAAGACTTGTCATTGAACGAACGCGTACGCAAATACTGTGGCAGTCTTGGCCTTTCCGACGACGAGATCCTGCAGGCGCAGCTGGATACGCTGCACTTCTTCGGCAAGGAAAACGGAATCGAGTTTGACGAGTATGTCATCGATCCGTTTACGCAGTTTCTCAACGGCAAGTCGCGCCTGGTGGTGACCGCCAACCCGCGCGAACCGATTGCGATCAGCCAGATCAGCCTTTACAAGCCGAGCGATGTGCCGGCGCTGCTGGAACTGTCCGCCGAAGCTTACTAGCGGCCTGTTAAACTGGCCGTATGGCCAGACTATTGTTCGCCGCCGCACTGGCGGCCTTTTCGCTTACCGCACGCGCCGAGCCTGACGTCGGCGACGTTTCGATTGTCGTACTGGGCATCGCACAGGATGCCGGCTACCCACAGACGGACTGCTACAAACCGCATTGCCTGCGTGCCTGGCACAATCCCGAACATCGACGTACGACGAGCTCGATTGCCGTAATTGACGAGACCACGCACACGAAGTACCTGTTTGATGCAACGCCGGACATGCGCGAGCAACTGTTCCGACTGCAGCAACTCGCACCCGATGACAACTACCCGCTGAACGGGGTGTTTCTCACGCATGCGCATATCGGCCATTACGTTGGCCTGATGCACTTCGGACACGAGGCATCGAGCCGCGACCGTCTGCCGGTTTACGCAATGCCGCGTATGGCAGACTTTCTTGCGACCAACGGACCCTGGGACCAACTCGTACGCTTGCGAAACATCGAGCTGCAGGAGCTCGCCGATGGTACGGCCGTGAAACTGGGCGAGTCGCTCGCCGTAACGCCGATGCAAGTGCCGCACCGCGACGAATACTCGGAAACGGTGGGTTATCGAATTGACGGACCAAGGCGCTCAGCCGTGTTCATTCCCGACATCGACAAGTGGGAAGACTGGCAGACGGATATTCGTGATGTTATTCGCGATGTCGACTACGCATTGCTTGACGCTGCGTTCTTCGCCGATGGGGAACTGCCCGGGCGTGACATGAGCAAGATCAGGCACCCGTTCGTATCAGAAAGCATGGATCTGTTTAGGAAACTGAGCGCCGAAGAAAAGGCGCGCGTGATTTTCATTCACATGAATCACACGAATCCGCTGCTGATTGACGGCAGCGATGCTCAGCAGGAAGTTGAACGTCGCGGGTTTCGTTTTGCGCGCGAAGGAATGCGCCTGCCGCTGTAAAGAAAAAGCCGGTCACCCATGATCAATGATGAGTGACCGGCATTCTTCCGAATTGCTTGGTGTGTTGCTTAGTTCACCGTGTCGTCAACCTTGTCCTTGGCTTTCTGCATGGCGTCTTCGGCCGCATTCGCAGCATCACCCATGGCACCTGCGGCTTTGTCGGCAGCATCGTCCATAGCGGCACCAGCCTCGTCAGCCATGCCTTCCGCCTTGTCCATCGCGTCACTGGCCATGTCGCCCGCATCGTCCATCGCGTCACTGGCCATGTCGCCCGCATCATCCATGGCGTCGCCCGCTGCGTCCGCCGCATTACTCGCCGCTTCTGCAGCTGCATCCGCAGCGTCGGCAGCATCACTGCCGGCATCGCTGCCGGAGTCACCGCCGCCGCAGGCGAACAGGAACAAGCTGAAGAATAAAATAAGATATTTCATTGGGTCCTCTCCCTTATTTGGGGTTCTCAATCCGGTATTACCCGGTTAACTTTCTTATGAATTGCGCCAGGTAGACATTGATCTCATCAATATTGGCGGTCAAACGATGATCGCCATCTACCAGATGCAACGTCGCGCTACTTTGGCGCGCATATCGAATGCTATTTTCGACGGGCACAATATCATCATGCCAACCATGCACAATGCAAATCGGAAGTGCCGGCGGCGCTGGCGTCAGGTCCTCGTAACCTTCCATAAAATAGGCTGGAGCCAGCACAAACAGGCCGATTGCGCCTGATTCCCGCGCCGCGGCGGTCGCAACGTGCCCTCCCATGCTCGAACCGACGAGAATCAGGTCATCGTCGATATCGCGGCAAATTTCGATGCATTTTGCGACACGCGCAGTCGGATCCGCGATTCCCTGATAGTCGATGCTGTCGGCTTCACAGCCAAGCGCCTTGACCGCATCCGCCATCGCCCGAATCTTGGTGCCCCACGGGCCGCTTTCCTGCCCGTGTGAAAAAATCACTGTTGTCATACGACGATTCCGCCCTCCGATTCACAAAGATCTTCCAGGTGGCGCACCAGCAACCAGGTGCGGTCCTGGCCCCACGTAACGAATTCTCCCATTTTCAGCGTCGGCACCCCCCAGCTGCCGGACGCCATCATCGCCTCGCGATTCGTCTCGACTTCGGCGCGCCAGTCGTCATTCTGCAATGCCGCGCTGGCCTCGGGCCAGAACAACCCGGTTTTGCCGGTCACCTTACGCAAGCCTTCGTCGGTCGCGACATCGATCGCGTTGGCCCAGACAGCGGCGCCAGTCTGCAACAGGTATTCGCGTTCGCGGCCTTCCGAACGCGCGTACTGGTGCACCGCATAAATGCGATCGATGCCGGTGCCCACCGGGTCAGCCATCTTGCCGAACGGCACGCCGATTCGCTCACCCTCACGCGTTGTGTCGGCAACGATGTACAGCAGCTTGGCTTTCGGCACTGCCACGCCGCGCATCACCATCGGCAGTACGAGGCGAATTTTCAGTTTGATACCGTAGGCATCGGCAATTTCGAAAACCGGTTGCAGCGACAGGTACGAGTACGGGCTGCGCATGGAGATGAAAAATTCGAGTGGCGGTAACCGCTTCGCTGCGGCCGGCGGCGTGACCGGCAGGCTCGTTCGCATCGCCTGCTGGATGGAGGCCAGCTGCGGGTTGGCGTGGTCGTGTCGCGCAAGCCCGAGCGAATCCAGTCGCGCAGTCAAGTAGTGCAACCGGTCGACGCCCCAGTACCACTCTCCGCCGTAATGCAGCATCGCGCTGTTGTAGTGGCCGAGCTTTTTGAGCACGGCCTGCGCAGTTCTGATAGCGGCATCGCCGGCACCCTTTGTGGCTGCATTGCCGCGCCGTGCTGCAGCTTCCGCATCGCCGCGCCAGTACGCAGCCAGGGCACCCAGAAATTCTTCATCGCCTGACGTCGCAATGGCATCGGCAAGGGCAACGCGCAGTTCGGTGGGCGGATACTCACCTCTATCGAGGAACGGTACGCCGAGCTCGCGTGCGACGCGCCGACAATCATGCACCGCATACTCAGCCAGCAGGCCGGGCGCAGGCTGAAATTCTTCACCCAGCGCCTGCGACAGGTACAGCCTCAGTTCGATGTCGTAGTGTTCTGCAAGCGCGGGCAGGTAGTGCGATAACAAATAGGAATAGGGATCGTCGATCTGCAGGAATACCGACACGACGTGCGGTTTGCCGGTGAGCCGCCGGCGCCAGTCTGCCAATCGTCGCCGCAGCGCGCGATAACGCTTGCTAACAATGACACTCAGAGCGACAGATCGCAGTCGATGGGCGAGCTTCATTCCTCATCCCACATTGAGCTGGGTTTCCAGAGTAACTCGTCGAGGTCGGGTTGCCAGCGGTACTGTGTCATATCGACCTTGCCCTGAATGACCGGCACCCCCTCGTCGGCAAGGTAATCGCGCTGCCGCTTGAATGCGCTGCTGTTCGGATCGAATGCCAGTTTGCCTGACGATGTCAGCACGCGATACCAGGGCAGCTCGAGGTCGTCGGGCGCATGCCGCAGCGCGTAGCCGACCTGGCGTGCGCCGCGCGGTATTCCCGCCACCTCGGCGATCTGCCCGTAATTGGCGACGCGACCTTTGGGGATATCGGCCACGGTCTCCCAGATACGTCGCATACGGGTTTCGCGATCGAGCACCGACATCAGTCGAGGCCGAGCCGCGCGCGAATCTCGCGGCGTGCATCATTGAGAACGGTATCGCGATCGAGGGACTCGAGAATTTCCCTGACGACCTGCTTGGGACCGCCCTCGCCCCACGACTTGCCCTGCGCGAGGTACTCGGAGGCGACCTGGCCGACCAGGTAAGTGCTGTAGTAGGCGATGGCACCCTGGGCGCCTGCGGTCAGGATCGTCGATAATCCGATCGTGCCTACCTTGAGTGCGCTGGAGACAAAGTTAAGGGCCCACACGGTGCCCATCAGTGCGGCGGACTCACCAATAATCACGGTGATGATTTTGCCCGCCTCTTTATTGCTGAGCGGCAACCCGTAAACTTTTGATAGGTGTATGACCATGCCGACATCGATAAATGCGGCCGCGAACAGGTCGGCAACCGGCACTGGATTGAAGGCAACGCCGATTCCCTTCGCAACGCAGTAGGTTCGGACGACGCGCTCGCCGATATCACGGCGCGCCGCGAGAATGCGCCGACCTACCTGATCGGAAAGGTCGGAGGCAAACAGGCTGGCATTCAGGGCAGCAAGGGTTTTACCTTCGGCCTCGAGGATGTCCCACAGCTTTAGTTTCAGCGCCGCGATATCGGGCTCGCGGGCCCTTTCCACTTCGCGCTCGATTCCGGCGGCATCCACTTCGATAACCACTTGCGGACGTGGCTGGGCAGCGGCAGCGATAATATTTTCAGGGGCGATGATGCCGTTTGTTTTGGCGCGCAGGGATTCGAGTAACGCGTCGCGATCCTCGCTCGTGTACAGATCGCTTTTGTTGAGCACGACGATAATCGGGCGCCCCTGCGAAATGGCGGCCTTTAGTGCATCGAGTTCGGTGTCGGTGATATCGCCATCAACGACGAACATAACCAGGTCGGAACGACCGGCAACTTCGCGGGCAAGGTCTTCGCGCTCTTCACCGCCCGCCTCGTCGAGCCCGGGCGTGTCGATCAGGAATACGCCGCCTTCCTCAACTTCGTTCCAGGCTTCCATCGCCGAGTAGCGCGTTTCGCCGTGCAGCGGGCTCACGGAAAATACCTCACGACCGATCAGCGCATTCAGCAACGAAGACTTGCCCGTGCTGACGCGACCAAACGCCGACAGGTGGAGATGTCCGTGCTCGAGTTTGTCCAGCATCGACTGAACGGCTTCATAGTCGTGCGACAGGGATTCACGAACGCCGGCTGGCAGGCGCTGATCATTGATCAACTCACGCAAACTCTCACGAGCCAGACCGAGGTGATCGTCGCCGCCGTCAGCAGAGGCGTCAGTTGCGCTTTTCGTCCAGCGCCATTTTGGCAATGCGGCGAACGCCCGCTTCCAAATGCTCACTGATGCCTTCCTCAAATTCCCTGGCGGCCTCTTCAGGCACCAGCTTGCCGTGACGTTCGAGCGTCAGCGCGAGGCTGCGACCGAGTGCGTCGAATATCAGGCCGTAAGCGACCGCGTGAACCAGTCCTCCGGCGACCGTGCCGAGACCCGGGAACGCCTTGAGGCCGTTGCCCGACACCGCCAGCGTCAGCGGCAGGGCCTTGCCGGCGCGGCTTTGGGTCAGGTCCAGGAAGTCTTCGACGTCGAGATCCCGCGGTGTCGCGCCGTACAGCGCGCACAGCTCCTGCGTCATCGCTGTGCCGATGTAACCCTGGATAAGGACGTCCGTGCCCGGACTCACAGCGGCCAGTGCACCGACTACGGCCTTGCGCGTTGAGTTGCGAATGATTTGCTCGGCGCGCTGTCGGCGGTACTCGGTTTCAGCGGCATCGAGTTTTTCGGATGCGATGCGGAAAATAGCGCGTTCGCGCCTTGCGTCGAGCGACGCGGCTTCCTCATCCAGCATACGGTTGATGGCAACCACGAGAACACCAATGTCGGCGGGCCGGGTTCGCCTGGTTACGGCCTCGCTGCCACCAGCATCCTTGCGTACGACGTCGGCCTCGCCGCCGGCGGTAACGGCTACGACCTGGTCGCGATTCGGCTCGCCGCCGAGCTCGTCAATGCGTTCGAGCAGTCGTTCCATCAGCGTGGCCAGCTCGTCGCGGCTATAGCGGTCCGACTTGTTGAGCACAATGATGACGGGCTTGTCGAAATCGAGCAGCTCACGCACGGCGGCCAGCTCGGCTCGCGTCAGGTCGCTGTCGCAAACGAACAGGACGAGGTGCGCGCGCCGTGCTTCTTCGGCGGCAACCTCGTCGAGACCTTCCTCATGACCACCGGTCCCTGGCACATCCGTCAGGTAGATCTCGTAACCGCTGTCGCTTTGCCAGCGATAGCGACGCACGTCATCGGTTGAGCCACCGATCACATCGACGACCACGTCTGCTTCGGGAACCAGCGCCTTGATCAACGAACTCTTGCCGGTACTGATCTGGCCAAAAAAGCACAGTCGTATCACGCCGTCCGCCTGCGTCGCGGCAAGTTCCTTGAGTTCGGTCTGTACTTCGCTTGTATCGATACCGCTTGCATCGGCGGTACGCAGGCGTTCCTCGATGTCGCTCTTCGACAAGGGCTTTTTGACCGGACGCGGCGACGGCTTGCGTCGAATTACCAGTTTGAAAATCAACCAGCCCGCTGCGAAAACGAGCAGCACCATGACAATGACGTAACCGTAGAGGAGCACAGCGGGGCCGTCCCGCAGCCGATCGCGCAGATCGAGTGCAGACTCGGTGACAAACAACAGCCCACCGACAATCACCACGAACGCCGCAACAATGACGAACGCAATGGCAATACGTATGAAACGATCGAGCTTCATAGCCAAAGGATACGGCAAAACCGGTGTCAAAACCGGTGTCAGTGACCCTGTTTTGCCCGGTCAAAACGGCGTCAGGAAACGGTTTGCCTCAAAAAAACTAGGTCACTGACACCGGGTTTTAGGCCCAAAAAAACTAGGTCACTGACACCGGGTTTTAGAGTTGTGACTCTACCCAGCGGTCGATTTTTGCCTCCAGGATCGACAGTGGTAGTGCGCCGTCTTTTAGCACCTGAGTGTGGAAATCCTTGACGTCGAACTTGTCGCCGAGGCGCGCTTCGGCGTCGTTGCGGATCTCGCGAATCTTCAGCTGGCCGATCTTGTAGGCCAGCGCCTGGCCCGGGATCGCCATAAAGCGCTCGGCCTCCTGCACGGCACGGACTTCTACGACCGCTGAATTGGCAAACATGTAATCGAGCACATCCTGGCGTGACCACTGCTTGGCATGGATACCCGTGTCAACGACCAGTCGAATCGCGCGCCACAGTTCGGCGTTGAGCGCGCCGAAGTAGCTGTACGGGTCGGTATAGCCGCCGAGCTCCTTGCCGAGCGATTCGGCGTACAGGCCCCAGCCCTCTATATACGCGGTAAAGCCGCCGAACCGGCGAAAGCGCGGCAACGCTTCGTTTTCACGCTGAATCATGATCTGGAAGTGATGCCCCGGGATCGCTTCATGCAGGTACAGCGATTCCATACCCCATTTCGGACGTGCTTTGATGTTGTACGCGTTCGCATAAAAGATGCCCGGTCGCGAGCCGTCCGGCGTGCCTGCAGAATACGACCCGGCCGACGCCGAAACTTCACGAAATTCTTCGACGCGGCGAACTTCGAAGTCCGTCTTCGGCATCAGGTCAAAAAGCGACTTGGCTGAGTCGTTGATCGCGTCGGCCATATCGTTGTAGCCGTCAATCAGCTCGTGCGGCTCGTCGTAGTAGAACTGGTCGTCCGAGTTCATAAAGTCGAAGAAGTCCTTGAGACCGCCCTCAAACCCTACTTCTTCCATAACGCCGCGCATTTCCTTGTGGATGCGCGCGACCTCGTTAAGGCCGATCTGGTGAATCTCGTCGGGCGTCAGATCCGTCGTCGTGATGGTTCTTACGTTGTACGCGTACCACGCGTCGCCGTTTGGCAGATCGTAAAGCCCCACTGTCTCGCGCGCGTTGGCAATGTACTCGTCGCCGAGGAAACTGCCGATGCGCTGGTACGCCGGCACGATCGTATCCATAATCTTGGCTTCGTAGGCCGCTGTCAGGCGATCACGGTCTTCTTCGCTAAAGTCCTCCGGCATATTGTTGACCGGTGCGTAGAAGGCGCTGTCCTTCGGGTCGTCGACAATGTGCGCATCGACCTGCGGCAAGAGTTTCTCCATGAGAATACGCGGCTGCGTGTAACCCTCAGCCATACCGCGTTTCATGTTCGCGATGACCTGGTCAACGTTGCGCGAGTAATCGTCCGCGCGTGACAGAAAATCCTCGTAATCCTTGACCGTATTAAACGGGTGCGCGCTCGCGCCACTGCCGAGTTGCACAAAGAAGTTGGTCATCGAGTAGAACTGGTTAACTGGAATCAACTCACCCGGAAACTGGTAGCCCTCGAGTGAGTTTTCCCGCTGCAGCTTGAACAGGTCGTAGCTCAGCTGATCCTGGTCACCCAGCGTTTCGCGGTCAATTTCAAGCAGGCGCGTCAGAAACTCTTCATCCATCGCCTTCGACGCCGCAATGTATTCCGCGCTGTTCGAGTTGGCGAGGCGATCGTTATATCGATTGTCGCCAACGAACGATGCGCTCACCGGATTCCTCTCCAGCGTGCGCTCGAAATACTCGTCGAAAAGCGCGTTCAGCGCGGCTGGTGCATCCGCAGCCGGCGCGGCGGCTGCCTCTTCGGGCGCTTCGGACTGTCCGCAGCCCGCAATGAGGACGAAGGCAGCGACGGCTGCCGGGAAATGCTTGTTCATCGGGAATCCCCTGATTCGGAATCAGGGGATCATAAACCCAAGGTCACGTTGTGCAAAGTTCGAAAGGTTGGGTGCCACGGCATCCAGTTCCTGGTCCGGAATTCCGAACCAGCTGGCCAGCGTTGCCGCGTACTGATCGGCCGACGTCGACGGTATGAAGCGGCCGCCACCGACATCTTCGGGACCGCCGATCTGCAATTCCGGGTAGCTGCCGTACAGCTGCAGACCGTTGACTGCGCCACCGACGACAAGCTGGTTCGAGCCCCACGCGTGATCCGTACCGTCTCCGTTGGATGTGAGCGTGCGACCGAAATCGGACTGCGTAAACGAAGTGACATTGTTCTGCACACCGAGCTCGGCTGTTGCCGCGTAAAACGACGACATGGCATCGCTGATGCCGCCGAGCAGGCCCGGTTGATCATCGTTCTGGTTGTCATGCGAATCGAATCCGCCCGCAGCCACAAAGAATACCTGGCGCTGCATCTGCAAGGTGTCGCGCGCAGCGATCAGGTAGGCCACCGTTTCCAGCTGCAAGCCGAGTTGCGATGCCGGGAATCCCGTCGTCAGCGGATTGTTTATGCGCTGATCATCAATGGCGGCCGTAACGGTGTCGGCTGCGTCTATCGCGCGACGCTGTACGTCTGCAAACGCGCGTTCGTATACCGTATCGTACTGGGCGTCCACGATACGACTGAACGCCTGGCGCTGCTCGAAAAGAATATTCTGCGGATCGAGCGAAAACCCTTCGAACTGAACCGGGCCGCCGGGACCCATAACGTATGCAACGGTATCGTCCGCCGACTGGAACAGGTTTGCGCCGAACAACGATGCGTTAGTCGCCATCTGCTGGCCGGCCACGCCGTCGCGAATCAGGTCCGCCATGCGACCTGCCCAACCTGTCGCGCTTGGCGCATTGCCACGCAACGACGTCCACTGATCCTGCTGGTCATTGTGCGAGAAAAGCTGC
>JBCAZN010000032.1:0-12113 GCA_038533035.1 Pseudomonadota bacterium | reverse complement strand
GCCGTCGCGGCAGGAAAAGCTGATCCAGGCTGGAGTCGCACGACCGTCAAGTACCCTGGCGAGTGCTGTCGCTTCCTGAAGCGACGGTATGGTTTCCAGCGCGACCACGTCGACATTGGCGTTTTCCAGCACATCGAACCGTACTTCGTGAAATCGCCGCAGCGTTTTGCCGTCGACGCCGTAGTCACCGTGGTATTCGGAGCCGTTGTGCAACATCGCGCCGTAGGGTCCGAGGCTCGCCGCAACAGCTACGTCCTTATCCGCCTCAGTCGCGGCCTGCCGCACGAGATCAATGGACTTCAGCATCAGTGCGTCGGCCTCGTCAGCTGACAAACCCTTTTGCGCGAAACCTTCGCGACTCGCCTGGTAACCCGCGGTCGCAACACATTCTGCACCCGCGTCAATAAACGCACGATGCGCGTTGACGATTTCCTGCGGTGCGGTCAGTAATAATCCGGCCGACCAGAGTGCATCGTTGATCTCGCAGCCCTGCGCTTCCAGTTGCGTAGCAAGTCCACCGTCGAGCAACGCCGGGCCGTCGCGTTCGAGCAAGGCCAGGAATCGATTGCCGCTATTCACTTCTCGCAGTCGCGCCAGATATCCCGAACCCACTCGCGAATCTGCAGCGCCTCTTTCCAGCGATCTGACAGCTCGTCCTGGTTCGCGTCAGTGATCGCATACGGCGGTGGTCCAAGCTCGCAAAGAAACACAAGCGTTGCATCGTCATCGTTGCGTTGCCGCCAGCCCGCAATGCCCTCTTTCCACCACGCTTTGAATATCTCGACCCACTCCTGGTGCTGAGGAAAGTCGATTTGCACCTGCACCTGTTCGCGATTGGCGACGCGCCCCTGGAAACAATCGGACCGTTCCAGCAGCGAGCTGATCCACGCCGCGTCACGTTCGTTGATCGGCGCGCGCATTTCGCGATCAACCACAAAATGTGACAGGTCGGCGCAAAGCCGCATCTCGGGAACCAGTTCGATCAATTGCAGCGCGTAGTACAAATCATTGAGCAGCCCATCACGATGGGTTTCGATCAGCAACGGCATGTCGCGCGCTGCCGCTTCACCGATCCAGCGCTGCACCACCGGCACGGCATCCTCGGGTCGAATCGGCATGACCCCACTGATGACATTCACCTGGCAGGCGTTCATCTCGACCGCCATGTCCAGCAGCGGCGCCATCTCGTCCGGGGTATAGGGAAACGCGTTGATCATGCAGCCCAGGCCGTGTTGTTCGAACAGCGGTTTAAGGGCCAGCGACTTTTCTATCTCGTCAACACCCGGATCGAGGCACATTCCGTCGTAGCCGGCGTCCGCCACCATCGCAAACGATTCTTCGCGCGTGCGCTCGGGGCGGTTTGGATTGCGGAGCTCCATACCCCACAGCGACTGGTATACCTCGAGCTTCTGCATCGCCCCGTGCCCTCCGACTACGCCGGGTTTGGCGGCGTGGCGCCACGGCGCGCCGGGAACCAGAACGGTTTTTCGACCACCACGGCCTTCGCCATTTCACGGTTCCAGTGCATTTCACGCTGGTAGTAGATCTCCACCCAGACCGTATCGCCGGGCTTGCCGTGCGGCGTGCGCACTGTGCCTAACGCGATGTTCTGTTTGCAGACCGGCGACCAGGTCGCTGAGGTAATAAAACCGATCTCCTTACCTTTCGCCTTGGCATTCGAGTAGATATAGGAGTTTGTCGCCACCTTGTTGCCGTCGATGTCGAGCTTGACCAGGCGCCAGGTCGAGCCGTTGCGCTTTTCTTCGGCAAGCGCGCGTCGACCGTTGAAGTTCGGCTTCTTGAAGTCGACCAGCCATTCGAGCCCAAGCTCAAGCGGCGAACGCGAACGTCCTGTACGCACGGTTTCATCGCTTGGCAGAAATTCAGCGTACGGTGCCAGGTAACCGGCTTCGATGCGTGCCTGTTCGAGCGCGTGTGTTCCGATCGCGCGGATCTTGAAATCCTCGCCCGCTGCGAACAACGCGTCCCAGAGTTCGAGCGCTTTGGCCGGATCGATCCAGAGCTCGTAACCAAGGTCGGCCGTGAAGCCGGTGCGCGACACCATCATCTCAGTGCCCGCGAAATCAACGTGAATCAGGCCGAACGGCTTGAGCGTCTCCAGTCCTTTGACACCCATTGTCTTGAGTATGCTGTACGACGTGGGACCCTGCACCGCGAGACCGGCGATGTTTTCAGTTTCATGCTCGACGTTGACGTCGAACCCGATCGTTGCGTCCTGGAACCAGGTGTAGTGACGTTCCTGGCAACACAGGCGGTACTCGCCCTCGCGCAGGTGAAAAATTGTACCGTCATCGATGACCTGGCCCTGGTCGTCGCACCACACGGCGTAGGCAACCCGACCGGGGCCCACTTTGGCCATGTCGCGGGTTACGAGCCGGTTCAAATACGCGAGTGCATCCGGACCGGTGATTCGATACTTCGTCATTGGTGACAGGTCGAACACGCCCGTTCCATTGCGAATCGCAAAGTACTCAAGGTCTTCGCAATACAGCGAGTCCGGGCTCGAGAAGCCTTTCCACTCGTGCCACTGGTTGACGATGTCGATTTCCTGGTGACGCGGGTAAAACGGCGTCTTCAAAGGTCCCATCGGGACTGCGTCTCTGACCGTCATGATGCGTTCTCCCGGCTGAGGATGGTTCGCGCAGCGTTGCGCCCTGCCGCGCCGCTGATGCCGCCGCCCGGATGCGCCCCGGCTCCGCACAACCAGACGCCATCGATCGGCAAGCGGTATTGCGATGCACCGTTGACCGGTCGCACGAACAGGAACTGGTCGAGGACGAGCTCGGCATGGTGCCAGTGACCGCCCGTCATGTGGAACTCGGCCTCGAGATCGGCCGGCGTCAGTAGCTCACTCGCGGTCACCCGCTCGGCGAGGTCCGGCATGTACTTCGCCAAGGTATCCATGATTGATTGCATGAACTGCTCTTTTGCGGCGTCGTCCCAACCGCCCTTGATTTCGTACGGTGCGTATTGCACCACGGCTGACATGACGTGCTTGCCGGTTGGCGCCAGCGTTTCGTCGCGAAAACTCGGGAACGTGATTTCAAATACTGGCGATGGCGAACACTCGCCGTACTTCGCCGGGTTAAACGCACGCTCGACATCATTCTCGCTGCCCGCAATCACGATACGCTCGGCGAAGTCCTTGCGTGCGAGTCCGTCAATGTGCGGCAGCCCGTCGAGTGCCAGGTGCAACTTTGCGGCATTGCCTTTGGCGCGCAGGTGATTGATGCGCGTCGCAAATCCGGTTTCAACGTTTTGTGCACCAACGAGCTTCATGACAGTCGTCTTCGGATCTGCATTGGACACGATCGTCAGGCTTTCAAACATTTCGCCCGACTCCGTTTCCACGCCGGTTGCACGGCCGTTGCTGATCACGATGCGCTTGACCGGCATGCCGGTACGAATCGTGACCCCGGAACTGCGCGCAGCTTGTGCAAGCTCATTACTGATAGAGCCCATGCCGCCGGCCGGAACGCCACTGCGACCGTGGTCACCGGCGAGGCGATACAGGTAGGTCATGTAGGTGTTCGGGGAACGCGGTCCGAGATGGGTGCCGAGTACGGCATCGAGGCTGACAGCCCCTTTCAGCACCGGATTTTCAAATCGCTCCGTGACTTCGTCATGGATGTTCATGCCGATCAGCCGCAGGAATGCCTGCATTTCTTCCCTGCCGAGCATCCGCAGGTTAAGACCGAGCTGGCCCAGGGTCGCGAGGTCGTCAAAGTTTCGGGTACCTAGCCGTGGCGGTTTCTTGTTGAAGAACTTGCGCAGCAAGTCGGCGAATCGCGTCGTTCGCTTGCGAAACTCGCGGTACTCCCGCGCGTCGTTCTCAGAAACGCCCTCAGCCGTCTTGTTGTGCAGCCGCACATGATTGCCGTCCTCTGCCAGCGCAATGGTCGTCATGTCCTCGCTCGCCATGCGCGTCGACAGTTTGAGCTCCTTGCGAACCTCGGGCTGCAACTGATACAGCAGGTGCGCACAAGCCGAAGTCGAATAACCGTCGGCGAACTCGCGCGTAATGGACGCGCCGCCGACCTGGTCATTAGCCTCCAGCAACAGTACCCGCTTGCCGGCTTTGCCAAGCAGCGCTGAACACACCAGTCCATTGTGGCCGGCCCCGATTACGATCGCATCGTATTTATCAGTCATCGCCAAAGTTCTCCGGTACGACGTTCGGGCGTTTCAGGTCGCTCAATATCTCCCTGGCCGCGTTGGCGCCGGGCGCGCCCATGATGCCGCCACCCGGATGGGTACTCGAACCGCACATATAGAGACCGCCGATCGGGCTGCGATACTGCGCGAAGCCGGGAATTGGCCGGTTGAACAGCAACTGGTCCATCGTCAATTCACCATGGAAGATGTTGCCTTCCGTAATGCCGATTTCGTTTTCGATGTCCTGTGGCGTGCGCACTTCGGCGTGCAGCACAAGGTCAAGGAAGTCGGGGCTGTAGTTGGAAATCTGGTCAAACACCGATTTCTGGAAGCCGTCCTTGTCTTTCTGTGTCCACTCGCGGCCGTCAATCTCGCGCGGACAGTACTGGATGAAGCAGCTCATGAAGTGCTTGCCCGGCGGCGCCATCGTCGGATCGTTGGTCGTCGGGATCGTCATGTCGATGTACGGGTCCTTCGACCAGGTACCGTCCTTCCAGTCGTCGTAGGCACGTTCCATGCGCTCCATTGAATCCGTGAAGTGCAGGTCGGCGAGGTATAGCGGGCTGCCTTTTGGCAGCGCCGGGAACGTTGGCAGTCCGTCGAGAGCAATATTGATCTTTCCCGACGAACCGCGAATCTTGAAGTTCTCGACGCGGCGATGGAATTTCTCAGGCAGGTCGCTCTTGTCCATGCAGGTCAGGAACGTCCGTTTTACATCCATGGCCGAGACGACTGTCTTCGCGTGGATTTCATCGCCGTTTTCGAGCGCAACACCGGCGACATCGCCATTTTTGACGATGAATTTATCGACGCCCGCCTCTGTGCGAAGTTCGCCGCCCTCAGCCTGGAACGCACCGGCGATCGCCTTCGATACCGCGCCCGTACCGCCGCGCGCGAAACCCCATGCGCCGACATTGCCGTCAACATCACCCATGTAATGATGCAGCAGAACGTAAGCAGTACCCGGTGAATGAATACCCAGCGCGGTTCCAATAATGCCGCTCGCCGACATTGCCGTCTTGATGACGTCGGTTTCAAAATATTCGTTGAGATAGTCGGCGACACTCATCGTCCAGAAACGAATGGTCTCGTTCATCCGGTCCTCGCCCATCTCGAGGAACTTGCCGCCGATGCGTGCCAGCTCTCTCAAATCTTTGGGCTTGAATGAGGTCGGATCCGGCGCCGTCGACAAGAGGAAGTCGCGAATAAAACGACACTGGCGCATCGTGTCGGCAGAGTATCGCTTGTAGGCATCCGCGTCCTTGCGCGAGAAGCGCGCCATCTCGCGGTACGAGGCCTCATGGTCATTGTAGGAACCGTAGTAGTCGCCGTTCTCCATGAACGTCGCCGACCCCTCGTACGGTGTGACCTGCAGTCCGTGCCGGTGCAGCTCCAGCGAACGATAGATTTCCGGACGCAACAGGCTGCACACGTAGCTGCAGTTCGAGTACCACCAGTCCTTGTACAGGTTGCGGCTTACGGTCGCGCCGCCGATGTAGTCGTTCTTTTCGACACACACAACATCGAGGCCGGCCTTCGCAAGAAAAGCAGCTGTCGTCAGGCCGTTGTGACCGGCGCCGACAACAATCGCGTCATAGGTTTTCATCGGGTGCTTCTCATGGGCTTATTCTCACAGGAACGGGGTACTCCGTAGAAACCGCGCTCAAGAAATGAATGAGTATTCATTCATATTCTGCCATACTCCCCGCATGGCCGCTACAGAAAAGACGACGCGCCGCACCGCCAGCAAAGCCGCTCGGCGGCAGCAACTCATTGATGCAACAATGAAATGTATCGCGCGCAACGGCATGGGCAGTACCTCGATTGGCGATGTCGCCAGCGAGGCCGGCCTGTCGCAGGGCATCGTCAACCTGCACTTCAAGAGCAAGGACAACCTGCTCAACGAAACACTGCAGCACCTGTCGGACGAATACACCCGCCAGTTCGACAAGGTTCTGCAGGATGCAGGAGCGGATCCCGCGCGCAAATTGCGCGCACTCATGGCGCTCGACTTCCGCGCCAGTATTTGTGATCGACGCAAACTCGCCGTCTGGTTTGCCTTTTACGGCGAAGTGAAATCGCGGCCGGCTTATCAGCGAATTTGCCAGAACCGCGAAGCGCGCTACGACACCGTGGTCGAGGATCTGTGCAAAGAAATTATTCGTGATGGCAAGTACAAGTCGGTAAGCGCGAAAAACGCTTCGACAACCTTGTTCGCACTGACCAACGGCCTGTACCTCGATCGCCTCGTCAGCCCCGGCGCGTTTGACCGACATGAAGCGATGGGTGTCATCGACGAGTACTTAAAGAACGTATTTCCGAAACACTTTCCCCTGCGAGACTGACGTGCATATCCAGATCAGCGAAGACGCCCGCCGCTGGCAACAAATCGCCCGCGAATACAACGACGAATACCTGCAGCCGCATGAGATTGAAGCCGAACTCAATGCCGGTGTACTGCCCAAAGAAATAACAAAGCGCAACAAGCAGCGCGCGCTCGAGCTGGGTTTCGCACGCATTGATGTGCCGAAGCAATACGGCGGACTGGATCTGCCGATGGAATGCCAGGTTGCGATCTGGGAACAACTGGGCCGCACAACCAATGCGTTGTCGTGGTGCTTTTCGGAGCCGCAGGCGTGGATGTTTGAGGGCTGCAACGACGACCAAATCGAACGTTACGTCCTGCCCATGATGCGTGGCGAGCTCAAGGACTGCTACGCAATAACCGAGTCGGGATCAGGATCTGATCTCTCGGGGCTACAGGCGACTGCCGTCAAGGACGGCGACGACTACGTCCTCAATGGTGAGAAGTGGTACGTTACGAGCGCGAATCTCGCGGACTTCTTTTTCTTCCAGGCGCACCTGCCCGACGAAAATGACGATGCCATGTTCTTTGTCGACATGGGAACGCCTGGCGTTGAAATGACCGCGTCGCCGCTATTCGCGCACACGTATGCCTCGCACCACCCGACCTACCAGTTTACCGACGTCCGGGTTCCGGCCGCGCAACGCCTCGGCCAGCCCGGTGATGGCATGGCCTACACGCACAGCTGGTTTCGCCACGAAAGAATCATGATTGGTGCGCGAAGTTGCGGTGCGATGGCACGACTGATCGAGGAAGCCACGGCATTTGCCAACGATCGCATGATCGACGGCGCGCCCTTAAGCGAAAAGCAGGCGATCCAGATGATGCTCGCCGACTGTGTCACCGAACTGTATGCCTGCCGACTCATGGTCTACGACGCAGCGCGCGCCTCGGACCGTGGCGACGACCTCAAACAACAGCACGCGCGCTGCTCGATGGTGAAACTGTATGTCTCGGAAGCCGCCAATCGCGTCGCCGACCGCGCCGTACAAATATTCGGCGGTCGCGGCTACATGCGCGAAAACGTAGCGGAACGCTTTTTCCGCGAGCTGCGTGTCGATCGGATCTGGGAAGGCACCAGCGAGATCCAGCGCCTGATCATCGCTCGCGCGCTGCTAAAACGCGGACTCGACGGCATCTAGCCTAACGCTGCATCTGACCGATGTACCAGTTGAGGTACTTGCGCTCCTCACTCTCCATGCCAGACAGCGGACCCGGCTGGTAGTACCTCGAGGAAACGCCCTTCGCGTTATTGGCGATAATCTTCTTATCGGCGTGTGTGGTTACATCCCATAACCAGGTGAGTTCTGCGATGTCGTAGTCCTGACCCTCTTCTGCGTCGCTGCGCACCAGCCAGAATATCTCGCAATTCGATCGATACTGATCGATCGGCGTAAAAACATAGGCCACGACATGATCGCTATAGGCAAGCAGAAAAGAAAAACTGCCGATACTGATATCCGACGCGCCGCCGTCATAATCACTTAAGTTGCCCAGCAACGGCGCTACGGGTTCACCGCCCTTGCTGCCGGTTTTGTATTTTTTGAACAAGGCTGTTCGGCTGTATGTGTAGCCCGCTTCGCCGCCGACCGAGGTGTCATCGGTGCGCTCCATGTCGAGATTCTTCAAACCACAGGAGTCGAGCCTGTCGAGCATCGCGCTTTGCACACGATCGCGCTTGTCCGAGTCGAGCATCAGCGTGTGCATCTGTGCATATTCGGGGTGTGCCGGCGCACAGTGATAACACTCCTGGTAGTTCTCTACTGAGAGCTTCCAGTTAGCCGGAATGTCGTAGTGCTTGCGCGCCGCAACCTTCATATCCTTGAAACCGAACATCGACAGCGGCTCGTCAAGCGCCTCGCGACAGGCAGCCAATGAAGGCGGATCATCAGTGAACGCGACGAATACGAGCCCGTGCATGACGTCGACCGACACCGGCTTCAATAAATACTCTGCCATGTCGAAATCGTCCGGCATGTTTCGAGCGGCAGATAACTCGCCGTCGACGTTATACATCCAGCCATGGTACGGGCACACAAACTTGTCCACATGCCCCTGCTCCTCGAGACAAACGAGCGAGCCGCGGTGCCGACAGACATTGGCAAAGCCTTTTAGCGCACCATCGCTACCGCGCACGATGATTGCTGATTCGTTTGCCACCTTGAAAACACGAAAGTCACCTGTCTCGGTGAACTCTGATTCATGCCCGATGAGATACCAGCTGCGAAACACGATTTTCTCAAGCTCTATGTCGTAAATCGCGGGGTCACCGTAGAAACGCTGATCCAGCGAATAGCCAGCTCGCTGAGTTGCAATCAGTTCGTTGATCGAACGCATTTCCTTGTTCATAACGGCGCTCATTGCGGGTTTCACACTATGATATTTTGCTTTGAAGATCTTGCTACGATAGCACAGCTCTAACTATCGGCCAGCCGGGAATACCACGCATGCATGACTTCGAGCGCTTTGAAAACGTCGAGCAGTTGCTCGGCCAATCATCGCCGTCAAAACCCGTCTATTGCGTGTACCCACACGTTTACGAAAGGTCTACCAAACAGTTCCTGAAAGGCTTTCCCGGCCGTACCTTGTACGCCATAAAAGCCAACAACCATCCACTGGTTGTAAAGCAGCTTTACGCCGACGGTGTACGCCACTTCGACTGCGCATCGCTCGAAGAAGTCGCGCTGGTTGCGGATATCGCTCCCGATGCGACCAACTACTATATGAATCCTGTGCGTCTTCCCGGCGATGCGCAAAAGGCCCAGCAACAGTACGGCGTCCGTCATTTCGTCGTCGATCATCACAGCGGCCTCGCTCCTCTTCTCGACGAAATCGACGCAACGCGCAGCGTGATATTCGCACGCATGGCCGTTTATCACGACTCCGCGCTCGAAAGTCTTTCGAAAAAGTACGGCGCGCGCCCGGAAAACATTCCAGCACTGCTCTCGGCGATCCGCGATGCCGGCGCGGAACCCGCGCTTGCGTTCAATGTGGGTACCGGAGTTATGGATCCGGCCGCTTACGAACACTCAATGCACGTTGCCGCCGAAGTCCTCGCGAAACTGGACTTCAAGATCCGGCTGCTGGATATCGGCGGCGGCTTTCCCATGCGCTACCCGGGATTTGACGCACCCGAACTTGCCGAGTTTTTCGAACAAGTCAGCGCCACGCGCGATGCGATTGAATTGACCGATGACGGCGAACTCATGGCGGAACCCGGTCGTGCGCTAAGTGCGCCGGGCTTGTCGGCTATTACGCGTGTGCTGTTGCGTAAGACAGATCGCATCTACCTCAACGATGGCATCTACGGCGTCTTTTGGGAGTTACGCTTCAAAGGGCACTTGAAATACCCGTGCCGCGTGTTTCGCAACGGCACATTACTAACGGGCGATACGAAACCGTTCCGCATCTTCGGGCCGACCTGCGATTCAACCGACGAACTTCCCGCTGCGGTAGAACTACCCGTCGACATTGACGTTAACGATCACATCGAGTTTGGGTCGATCGGGGCCTACAGTCTCAGCGGCCGCACGGATTTCAACGGTTTTTACAGCGACCATGTTGTATCGATTGTCGGTCAGGATGCCCGACCACCCGACGACTAGTGACCGATTTTCACCGGCGCAGCCAGCGAGCCCAGGAAGGCTTCAAGTTGCCGCAATTCTCGCGACGACAAGCCAAGTGGCTTCGCTTCGTTGTGCCCGATCATTGCATCCGGCGCGTTGTTGTAGTGCTCGAGCACCGCTGCAAGGTCCGCAAGTTGCCCTTTATGCATATACGGCTGGGTGTTCTCAAGGTTGCGTAACGACGGCGTCTTGAATGCGCCCAGCAGATCCGGGCCGGTGCGAACAAACTCGAGTTCCGCACAAGTTCTCGCCGGGTCGTCATTGTAAGCACCCTTGCAATTAAATTCGTTCGCGAGCACTTCCCGGACACCATCCGCCCTGCCCTTGTCGGGTAACTGGCCCGGAAAGTTGATCACGCCCGTATTGTGAAATTCGTTGTTGGTTAATAGCGGTCCGTTGTGGCACTGGGTGCAATTTGCCTCGCCGATGAACAGTTGCAAGCCCTGCGCCTCGTCGGCTTCCAGAAACGCTTCGCCGGCGCCGCCTGCAGCCAGGTCGTCGACATAATCATCGAAGCGTGACCGCCCTGGCATCACGGTGCGCTCAAAAGCCGCAATAGCTTTGCCAATATTCGCAAACGTTGCATTCACCGCGGCCGCGTCTAGCTCGCCGAACAACGCCTCGTACTGCTCACGGTAACCCGGGTCCGACGCGACAAATTCTACGACCTGCGTCCGGTCGACGCCGTGCTCGTTTGCGTCCTCGAGCGGCGACAGTGCCTGCGACCATTGACTGTCACGCCGGCCATCCCAGTATTGCCACGGACTGTACGCAGTACCGGCGATGCTCGGCGTGTTGCGCGCGGCGGTGCCGAGCGCCTGTCCCTGCGGTAGGCCGTCCGTGAAATTGCGGATCGCCTGGTGGCAGGTCGCGCAGGAGATTAGTCCGTTCGCACTCATGCGCGGGTCATTGAATAGTTGCTGCCCCATGGTGGCGGCGCGTGGGTCGTCGGCCACCGCATTGCTGGGATCGTCTGGCAGTGGTGGCAACGCGGTCAGCGACATTGACTTAAGAACCGCGAGATCGTTTTCACTCCACTCCGGGTACGAAGCGGGACGTAGCTGCCAGGCTGCCCAGACTATTGCCGCTACTGCGAACAGCGCGACCAACTTGAATGTCCGTGATGTCACAGCTTGAGTGGCAACGTAATTTTCGAAAGCCCGTCATCCGTTGAAATCGTAACGACGATTTCCCAATAGCCCCGCATGTGAAACCGCAATCCGTCGAGCCTGTAGTCGCCGCCGCCCAGTTCCTCGGTAACGCGGGGTTTTGTGGGTAATCCGTGATCGTGCTCGGGCATGCCGCCATCGACTTCGATCGTCGCGCCCTCTACTGGTTCGCCGCTTGCGGTCTCAACGTGCAGGATCCAGCTGTGCATTTCGTTGATGCGTATTGTGCCATCCGACGTCCAGGTCACCACGAGCTCATCCGCCATGACCGGCGCACTCAATAGCAACAGGCACACAGCGGCGGCCGCAGACCCGCCCTTACCGAGCCAATGCTTGAGGCGACCACTCATGAAGAGATATTGAAACTGAATTACGACAAGTAAGCCGATGATTATGGGCCAGTAGCCCAGACCCGTGAAGCCCACTTCGAAGGGAAAGACAGCTGAGTACACCTTGCCGGTCTCCGGATGTCGTGCCGAGACGATGCCGATGAAGTCGCCTTCCTCTTTGAACTCATGCAGTACGGCATAAACGTCAGGCTCTATCTCCGGATGACGATAAAAGACCGTCACTGCGTCGAGATCTGCAATCTCCTGAACATCCTGCATACGCGCGAATCGACCTTTGCCCGTTACATCCCGAATGATGCGGAAGTCTATCGGCATGATGGCGAGCGAGTCATGCTCATATTCCATGACGAAGACGCTCTCCGAAGCGACCGGCAGGTCTTCGCAGTACTGCTCGTGACCGCTCGCGCGTGGCTGGTAGATTTTGAAA
>JBCAZN010000031.1:0-12152 GCA_038533035.1 Pseudomonadota bacterium | reverse complement strand
CGCGCGAAGTGGCTGGCTGGCGGCGAGTTCGAGCTCACCGTCGGCGGCCCGATTCATCTCGAGTTTCACAACACGTCGCTGTCGCCCCTGCCGGATGATCCGCCACCACAGAAATACTGCGGTTTGCCGGAGAAAATGTCGTTTGACGGAAAAATCACGCAATTCAAGCCACCGACCCTGCTCGCCCACACCTGGCGCGACGGCGATGAAGAATCCGAAGTTGAGTATCAGCTCAGTGATGAAGGCGACAAAGTCCGAATTGTAATCGTCCACCGACGCCTCAAGGACGACGAGGCGGTACTGGGCGTCATGGGCGGCTGGCATGCGCACTTCGATATTCTCGAGGATGTGCTTGAAGGCCGGACGCCGCGACCGTTTTGGAAAACGCATACGGCGCTCGAAACGGAATACGAAAAACGTCTCCAATAAAGAAACTTTCACGTACAATCCGGTCGAAGTTCGTGGACGACCCGATTTCGACCGGATATGACGCAAACAGGAATTAACACACGCAGTGCTCGCACGACTGGCTTCACGGCCTGGCTTGCACTAGCGGCTGTCCTGTTACTGCAGATCGGCGCTGTCGCTCACGAAGCGCAGCACACCTCGGCCGACATTGGCGACGTTTGCGACGTCTGCGTCCAGCTCGACAGCGGCACTGTGCTGGACTCCGGCACGGCCAACACACCAGCCCCGGCAGCCACAGCAACCCGCCGTGTTGTTTGGCACGACGCGAACGTTGCCACTAGCCCCTACTGCACGCCGCAATTGCGCGCACCGCCTGCACTGATCTGAACCCGCATCGGTCCGCTCGAGACCTGAATATTCTTGAGCGGACTTTCGTTTCAGATCAATTTTTGCAGGAATTTTTCTAATGAAAGCCATTGTGGTTGGCGGATTGACCGCCTCCCTGTTCATCGCAAAGTTTGCCGTCGCCCAGAACGACGAAGAACATCATGACCTCGATGAAATCGTTGTAACCGCGACGCCGCTCGCACGCTCGGTCGAAAACCTTGCGCAACCCACCGGAGTTATCGCCGGCGACGAGCTGGCGCGCAACCAGTCATCCAGTATCGGCGAAACCATTGCAGACCAGCCCGGCGTCACGGCAAGCTATTTCGGCCCGGTCGCGTCACGCCCAATCATCCGCGGCCAGTACGGTGAACGTGTCCGCGTTCTGACCAACTCGCTCGACTCGCTGGACGCCTCCGCACTTAGCGAAGATCACGCCGTCAGCCTCGACAGTCTGCTCGCCGAACGTGTGGAAATCATCCGTGGCCCGGCCACACTGCTGTACGGCAGTGGCGCCGCTGGCGGCCTCGTCAATATCGTGGACAGCCGCGTTCATGAACAACCGCTGGATACGCCGTTTAGTGGCGCAATTGCGCTGGGTGCATCGTCGGCTATCGAGGAGCGCTCGGGCGCATTCAAAGTCGACTTTGGATCCGAGAATTTCGTCGTTCATTTAGATGCGTTCCGGCGCGACACCGATAACGTAGAAATTCCCGGCTTCGCCGAATCCGCTCTTTTGCGTGCGCTCGAGGAAGCCGAAGGTGAAGAAGAAGGCGAGGAAGCGTTCGGCTCCATCGAGAATACGTCGAGTGAAACAGACGGAATGGCCGCCGCGTTCACTTTCATGGGTGACGCCGGCTACCTCGGGGTGACGGTCAGTGAATACAACAGCGACTACGGTATCCCCGGACACCACCATGATGAGGAAGGTGAGGAAGAAGAAGAACTCGTCAGCATCGGCCTCGAACAACGCCGTTATGACGTCGCTGGGCAGCTGAATCTAAACGGCGCGTTCGAGCACCTGAAATTTCGCGTCGCGAGCAACGACTACGGCCACACGGAATTTGAAGGCGCTGAAATCGGTACTGTCTTCGACACCGACGGCGTCGATGTGCGTGTCGAGCTCAAGCATGGCAACTGGGGCGGCTTTGAAGGCGCCATTGGCATGCAGTACAAGAGTATCGACTTCTCGGCGATCGGCGATGAAGCGTTCGTACCGTCGTCGGATACCAAACAGGTTAGCCTGTTCCTGTTCGAGGAGTTTGGACTCTCCGATGCCCTGGTATTCCAGGGCAGCGCCCGGGTCGAAAGCCAGGATCTCAGCGCCGACGGTTTTACCGACACGGATGGCAACGCGTGGGGTTTGTCGGGTGGTCTGCTTTGGGACGTGAATGACAAGATCAGCATGGCATTTAACCTGGCGCTGACTGAACGGCATCCGAATTCGACCGAGCTCTATTCCGACGGGCCGCACCTCGCTGTGCAACGCTACGAACGCGGTTCGGTGGTGCTCGGTAATGGCGAACTCGGCAAGGAATCCTCGACCAATCTCGACGTCACGTTGCGCGGTCGCTTCGACAGCAACGAGTTCAGCGTGACTGCCTTTCTGAACCGAGTCGATGACTACATCCTGCTGTCCCCAACCGCACTCGAAATCGACGCACTGCCTGTGTTCGACTACGGACAGTCCGATGTTGAACTGTATGGCTTCGAAGCCGAGTGGCTGGTCGACGTCATGGAAACCGACAACGGCCATCTGCACGCCCGGCTGTTTTCGGATTTCGTCTACGGTGAGGAAAAAAATGGCCGGTACCTGCCGCGAATTCCGCCGCTGCGCTTCGGTGCCGGGCTGCACTTCAGCAACGACAAGTTCGACACGAGCATTGAAGCGACCTACTTCGACGAGCAGGACAACGTAGCCGAAGGCGAACTGCCCACCGACAGCTACACGATTGTAAATGCCGAGGTCAGCTATCGAATGACTGAGCCCGACCTGCTGTTGTTCGTGCGCGGTACAAACCTCGGCAACGAAGACGCGCGGCGTCACTCGTCACCGCTCAAGGATATTGCCCCGCTCCCGGGTCGCTCGATTCACCTTGGCCTGAGGTGGGACTTCTAGGCGACGGATGACCTGTGCCGCGCAGCACAAGGATGTGCGAGCGCGGCCTTAGGTCAATCGGTGCGGCGCCAGACTTCGACGCTGTCGCCGGTGGCTTCCTCAACAATGATCTGACCGATCTTGCACGGTGCTGCACCATTGGTGTCTGAGCACGGTTTGAGATCGGCCAGACGTTGCTGGTGCGCCTCGTTGACCACCACGCGACGTTGGTCGACGTTTGCAGGCGCATGCCAGTTATCCGCGTTTGCCTGTTGAATCGCGTCGGCACTCGCGAACGTGCCGGCTTCGCGTGCCGATACCGCGCAGCCTGACTTGCCGTGGTCGACGATGACGTTGTCGAGCGCGTCTTTCATCGTGACCAGCTGCTCGAGCGCGTACTCGCAGTCGCGCCTCGTCAGGAATTCAAGCTCGAATTGTTGTTGCTGGCAAACGGTTTTGCCCGCCGGCGCGACGCATTCAGCGAAGGTAAGTACAAAAACCTGGATCCATGCCGTGTCCATAAACTGCTCCTTGGCCGGGATTATGTCGAATGATCGTCCGGCCGGTACACCCGCCTCCCGCGGGAAACCGGGAAGCCATACTTCTAAATATAAACCACTTCGACAGCAGACGATCGCCACACGATAGCCAACGATAGCCGGACGATGACATATTGGTCTGTCTCCTGGTCCCAAGCGTTTGATATAATGCGGGGATGTACCGGCAATTGACAGAACAGGCAGAGAAAACGCTGCGTGCGCTCTATAGTCAGGACGACATCGCGGGCGAGCTGAAACGCAAGCTAGCTGACCTGATGGCGCGCGGTGAGGCGAATGCGGACGCGGCCTGCCGGGCGCTGCGCCTGAGTCGACGCACACTGCAACGGCGCCTCAAAGCCGAGCGCACTTCGTTCCAGAAAGTGCTCGAGGAAGTCCGCAAGGTACTGGCTGTCGACTACCTCAGTGATGAGCGGCTCAAGAACTTCGATATCGCGATGCTGCTCGGCTATTCAAACCTGAGCAGCTTTACCACTGCGTTCAAATCCTGGTACGACATGCCGCCCGCCGCATACCGGGCGAAGTTCCTGCTCGCCTAATAGGGCACGCCCGCTTCAATCGTTTGCCACTTGCCGTCGACGACCTGGTAAAGGTTCAGCGAGTCTCCGCCGGTGTGCTTGGTTGCGCTGAATGACACCGGTGGTGCACCAAACGGGTCGCGGTAATCCTTGATGGTCTCGAGACCCTTGATCAGCGATTCCGCCGTCAGGTCCCTGCCCGCTGCTTCGAGCCCCTGAATCAGGAGCTCGGCCTTTACGTAGCCTGTCACGGCCTGCGCGGCCGGCGGTGATCCATAGGTCGCCACGTATTTGTCATACCAGCTCCCCACCCAGGTACCTTTTTCATCCTCAAAGTTCGGGATACGTAACGAGGTGGCAACGTAGAAGTCGTTCATTGCGCCATCGTTGGCCTTCGCAATGTCGGGAAAATAGGATGCGAGGTTGCCGACAACGATGCCCTCCCAACCCGCGCCGCGGAGCTCCGAGTAAAGCAGAATGGAGTCCTTGATCAATGGCGCGAGGATCAGCAGCTCGCAGCCCGATGCCTTGATGCTCGCGGCCGTACCGACAAAATCCGTCTCCGTGTTCTTGTGGCTGCCTGCATACACAGACGTGAGCCCCAATTCATCGACAGCCTGCTGATAACCGATGCGGTTTTCTTCGCCATAGTCATTCGCAATGACCTGCAGGCAGGTTTTTTCGACGCCTTCTTTTTCGACCATGTATTGCACTGCTGCGCGCGCGCTGTCGCGGTAGCTGACGTAGTAGCCGAATTTCATCGGGTGCAGTGGCTCGTACATGGACACGGCGGCGCTGAGCGGAAACAGGTTCGGTACGCCAGCCTCGAACTGGCGGTCCATAACCGCATTGTTGTGTGGTGTCCCTATCGCGCCCAGCATGACAAAAATATTGTCGGCATTGATGAGTTTGTTAGCCGCCCGCACTGCCATCGGCACCTGGTACTGGCTGTCTTCGACGATCAACTCGAGCTTGCGGCCGTGCACGCCGCCCTCGGCATTCACCTCGTCAAAGCGCATGCGAATGCCGTTAACGAGTTCCACGCCCCACATCGCAAGCGGGCCCGACATATCGTTGTGCGTACCGACAACGATCGTGTCGTCTGACACACCACGCACGGCGGCCGAGTCTGACGCCGGCTCGCCACCGCCACATCCGGCCAGGAATGCGGCGACCAGAACGCAATGCCTTTTCATACTGCGGCTGCCTCTAAAACCTGATGCCTTCGGCAACTGTAACCCATTTACCGTCCTGGACCTGGTAGAGGTTGAGCGTATCGGCCGCGACATGTTTCGTCGACGACAGCGACAACGTTGGGCCACCGAAAGGATCTTCATGAGAGTCAATCGACTCGAGGCTGGCAAGAAACGACTCGGCTGTCAGTTCACGACCCGCGTTCTCGAGCCCACGAATGATAACGTCGGCTGTGACGTAGGTGACGACGGCCTGTACGACTGGCTCCGTGCCGAAGCGATCGCGGTACCGGTTCATCCAGTCGACGGCCCATGCATTGGCACTCGCCTCGGTACTCGGAACAAACATTGACGTCGCGGCATAAAGGCCTTCAGTGTTGCCGGCGCCCGACACTTCCTGCACGTAACTCACCATGTTCGTCACAATGGGTTTATTCCAGCCGGCATTCCGCAAAGACGAATACAGCTGAATCGTATCCTTGACGAAGGGGCCAAGCACCAGCAGCTCGCAGCCCGAGTTCTTGATGCTGGTCACCGTGCCGACGAAGTCCGTCTCGGTTACCTTGTGGCCACCCGTGTAGACAACTTCCAGCCCCAGTTCCTCTACCGCTTGCTGAAAACCGATTTGAACTTCTTCGCCATAGTCAGTGGCGATTCGCTGCAGGCAGATATTCTTTGCGCCGGTCTCATTGACGAGGTACTTGATTCCACCACGCGCCTGGTCGCGGTAACTGACAAAAAAGCTGAACTTCATCGGGTGCAGTGGCTCGGCCATCGAGACGGCAGCCGTTGCCGGAAACAGGCTGGGCACACCCGCGTCGAACATCATGCCGAACGTTGCATTGTTATGCGGAGTTCCCATCGAGCTGATCATGCCGAAAACATTGTCGACGTTGACCAGCTTGTTGACGGCCTTGACGGCTATTGGCACCTGGTACTGACTGTCTTCCACTGCCAACTCGATGGTCCGCCCGTGGACACCGCCCGCGGCGTTAGCCTCGTCAAAGCGCATGCGCAAGCCATTAACGTTTGGCACACCCCAGGTCGCGAGCGGCCCGGAGAGGTCGGTATGAATGCCAAACGTGATCGTCGTGTCGCTTACCCCGCGCACCGCGTTCGAATCGCCTTTTTCCCCGCCGCAGGCCGCCAGCAGCAGTGGCACTAAAATCAAGATTCGTTTCATAAAATGCTTCCTCACGTCCCGTACATGGAGTCGATCAATCCCTGGTACTTGTCACTCACAAAACTGCGCTTGAGCTTCATCGTTGGTGTCAGTTCTTCGTCCTCAGCCGTCAATAACACATCGATCAAGCGGAATTTCTTGATCGACTCGACCGATGAAAGGTTCGCATTGACCTTGCGTACCTCGCCGTCAATAAGATCGATGATCTCTTCACGCGCACACAGCGACTTGTAGTCGGTAAACGGTATCGCGTTCATCTGTGCATAGTGCTCAACATTTTCCTGGTCGATCATGATCAGGCAGGCCAGGTACTTCCGCTTGTCACCAATGATGACCGCATCAGAAATGTAGGGCGAGAACTTGAGGTCGTTTTCGATGACCGACGGCGTGATGTTCTTGCCACCCGCCGTGATAATGATGTCCTTGAGCCGATCCGTGATGCGCAGATTGCCCTCGTCGTCGAGTTCGCCGACGTCACCCGTGTGCACCCAGCCATCAATCACCGTCGTCGCCGTTTTTTCAGGCAGGTTCAGGTAACCGGAATATTGCCCCGGGGAACGGACCAGGATCTCGTCCTCGTCGCTGATGCGTATGTCGATCCCGGCAAACGCGCGACCGACTGTACCGAAGCGGAACTCGCCGGGCCGCGTCAGGCACACGATGCCCGTTTCAGTCTGCCCGTAGCCTTCCGAAATAGGCACCCCGATCGACAGGAACCATCGCAACAACGATTTCGAAATCGGCGCAGCGCCGGAGAAGCAGGTATGCACGCGATCGAGCCCGAGCAACTTTTTGATATTCCGGAAAACGAACAGGTCTGCCAGCCGGTAGCGCAGATTCACCAGGCCGGATACGGGCCTGCCCGCGACCAGGGCATCCGCACGTTCGGTGCCGGCCCGTAATGCGAGCTCGTAGGCCTTGCGTCCAATCCACGTTGCCTCTGACATAGCGGTCGTTATGCGTGAATAGAATTTTTCCCAAACCCGCGGCACGGCGAACATGTAGGTAGGCGACAGCTCGACAAGGTTCTGAGCGGTCGTTTCCGGGCTCTCTGCAAAATTAATTGTGAAGCCGTGTGCAATACCGCTCCAGGCCGAAATGATGCGCTCTGCCACGTGACAGAGCGGCAGGTAGGTCAGCAGTTCATCGCCTTCGCGAAGTCCAAAGTAGGTCTGGCCGAGCGTCATCTGGAAAATGACGTAGCGATGCGAAATCATCGAGCCTTTCGGCATACCCGTCGTGCCCGATGTGTAAACCAGCACGGCAGTGTCATCGGCCGTGGTCGCATCGACCCGTTGCTCAACGATTTCAGGATTTGCTGCGCCGAATTCGCGCCCCAGCGAATAGAGAGATTCGATGGGTTTCACCTTGGCGTGCGTGAAATCTCGCAGCCCTTTCCAGTCGAACACAAAGACGTGCTCGATCAATGGCAGCTCACTCTCGAGCTCCAGGTACTTGTCGAGCTGCTCCTCGTCTTCCGCGAACAATACACGTGAGCGTGAGTCGGTTAGCCCGTGAGCCACTTGCCGGCCCTGGTAGGTCGGGTAAATGCCGTTGACGATGCCACCCGCAAGCTGAATACCGACGTCGGCGAACAGCCATTCCTTGCAATCTTCGCTTTGAATGGTCGCGACGTCGCGCGCGTTGAATCCAAGCGCAATCAGGCCGTTTGCGATGTTCAGTGCGTACTCACGATAGTCGTGCCACGAATAGCTCTGCCAGATGCCAAAGTCCTTCTCGCGCATTGCGATGCGATCACCGCGCTCTGCACACTTGGCAAGGAACAGCGCGGGCAGCGTGTCGAAGCCGTCGAACTGCACCGTCATCGCCAGGTTTTCCTTTTCTTCCAACGACGGCGGCCGCGGACGCCCTCTTCCTTCTTGCCGAGGTAAAACTCCTTGATGTCTTCGCTTTCGAGCAGCGACTGACTGTCGTCATCCATGACCATGCCGCCAACCTCCATCACGTAGCCGCGATGGGACACCTGCAGGGCTACGTTGGCGTTCTGCTCGACGAGCAAGATCGTCAATCCCTGCTCGGTATTGAGCTTCCGAATGATGTCGAAAATTTCACCGACAAGCGCGGGCGACAGGCCGAGCGACGGCTCGTCGAGTAAAAGCATGCGCGGGCGCGCCATAACACCACGCGCAATCGCCAGCATTTGTTGCTGGCCGCCCGACAGGTAACCCGCCATTTTGCTGCCGAGTTCGCGCAATATCGGGAAGTAGCCGTAAACCGTCTCGAGGTCCGCTGCGATACCATCGCGGTCACGACGCGTGTACGCGCCCATGGCGAGATTTTCCGACACCGTGAGAAACGGAAACACTTCGCGACCTTCGGGGACATGGGCGATGCCGCGGCGCGCCACCCAGTCCGGGTCCCTGTTCTGAATTTCGGCACCTTCGAACAACACCTGGCCCTTGCGGCTATCGAGTGCCCCTGTCGCGGTTTTAAGCAATGTCGTTTTGCCAGCCCCGTTCGCGCCGAGCACCGCCACGATCTCGCCTTCATTGACCGCGAGACTGACGCCGCGGATCGCCATGATCGGACCATAGAAAGTCTCGATATTGCGCATCTCAAGCAATGGCGAGCTCAGCGTCGCGTTCATTCAGAAACCCCGAGGTAGGCCTGCTGCACGTCAGCGTTGTCGCGTACTTCGTCCGGTGTGCCGATCGCCAGCAAGCAACCGTCGTTGATGGCCATGACGCGGTCAGCAACCTGGCCGACCAGGTTCATGTCGTGCTCGACCATGACCAGCGTGACACCAAGATCGTGTTTTATGTCCTCGAGCCAGAAGCCAACGTCATCGGTTTCCTCGTTGTTAAGACCTGAGGCCGGTTCATCGAGCAGCAGTAATTCGGGTTCAGCGCACAGCGCCCGCGCCAGCTCCACGTTCTTGCGTGCGCCGTACGGCAGATCGGCGATGCGTTCGTCGCGGTATTGCGCGATCTCGAGCAGGTCGATGACGTCCTCAACCTTGCGCCGGTGTTCAAGCTCGCTTTTGCGAACGCCGGGCGTAAAGAAAAAGTTCGTGATTGGATTACGCTTCATGTGACAGTGGCGCCCAACGAGCAGGTTCTGCAACACCGTGGCCTGTTCAAACAACTCAATGTTCTGGAAGGTACGGGCAATACCCGTGTTGACGATTTTGTGCGCGGGCAACGACAACAGGTCGTGATCGCCATACCGAATCGACCCTGCCGACGGTTCATAGAGCCGGCTGATGAGATTGAAGATGGTGCTTTTGCCAGCGCCGTTCGGCCCGATGATGGCAAATACCTCGCCCGGCTCGACGTCGAACGACACGTCTTCAACCGCATGCACACCACCGAACATGATGGACAGGTTGCGTACCGACAATGTCGCCGCAGCACTCATCGCATGCGCTCCGTTTTGAGGTAGCTTTTCTGCCGCACGAACGACGACTTGCGGTAATACGGAAATGTCTCGAAGAAAAATCGGATCTTCATCCAGCGCCCGTAGATACCCTGCGGCTCGAACACGATGAACAACACGATGATCAGGCCGAACAGCAGCGGCTCGAGCCCGGCCTGCTGGCCGATACCGGCGGGCAAAACATCCTTGAGAAAACTGAGCGCGACCGGCAGCAGCGAAACGAAAATGGCACCGAAGATTGCGCCCAGTATGGTGCCGAGGCCGCCCACGACGATCATGAGCATCAGCTTCAGGGATTCAAGCACACCGAAAACATCGGGTGCGAGGTACGTCAGGTGGTGCGCAAGCAGGATGCCCGCGAGACCTGTTATTGCAGCGCTGATACCGAACGACTGGATCTTGACCCACTCGACGTTGACCCCAAGGCTGCGCGCCGACAGTTCGGAATCGCGTACGGCCAGGAACGACCGCCCGGTCGGCGAGCGAAACAGGTTGGCGGCACCGAGCACGACCGCAAGCAGGAAAAACAGGTCCACGTAATACTGCTTCCAGACCGCTGTCATCGAGACCCCGAAAATTTTCAGCGACGGCACCGCGAACCCGGCATGCCCGCCCGTCAGCGAATGCCACTCACCGATCAGTGTTTCAACGAGGATCAGGAACGCCAGCGTTGCGATCGCGAGATAAAAGCCGTGCATCTTTGACGCGGAGCGACCGAGAATCATGCCGACGATTGCGCACAACGTCGTTGTCAGAACGAGCGACACCGAGAACGGCACACCCTTCGCCATGAGAATCGAATGGCAATACGCGCCGATACCGAGAAACGCGGCGTGCCCGAAACTGACCTGGCCGGTGTGGCCTGTCAGAATCATCAAGCCGATCCCGGCGATTGCATAGACGAGCAGCAACCCGAGTTCGGCCAGGTAATAGTTCTGCAGAAACAACGGCGCAGCGAGCAGAAAGACGACAACGAGACCGACGCGAACCTTTTCGCCGGTCTTGGCGAGGAATTTGAGGTCGTCGTTATACGCCGTTTTGAAAAGAACCTGCATCGTCAGACCTTTTTCTGGAATGTTTGCACGATGAGTCCTTCCGGTCGCACGAACAGCACCACCAGCATGACGATGTAGGCCGAGGCACCTTTGACGGCGGGAAAATAGTAATCGGCGAATGGCTCGATGATGCCGATCAGCAAACAACCCAGCAGCGCGCCGGGGATTGACCCGAAGCCGCCCACGATGGCGCCGGCCAGTGCTTTGATGCCGAGAAATCCGATCGTCGTGTCGATCAGTGTTACGGGAGCCAGCAAGGCGCCCGCCATCGCAGCGATCATTGCGCCGATTGCCCAGGTAATCGAGACCAGTCTTTTGACGCGGATCCCCATGTAATACGCGGCCAGCTGATTTTGCGAGGCCGCCTGCATGGCAATGCCGAAGCGCGTCCTCGAGAAGAACAGGTACAACACCGTCACAAGGATGATCGTGGCGACGACGATCGCGAGCCGGTCGTGGCCGATCGAGAGGCCCTCCGCCAGTTGCAGGGACCCCGTAAACGGTGTCTGCAACGACAGCGAGTTCCAGCCCCAGATCATTCCGGCAAGGGAGCGGAAGATGAAGCCAAATGCGACCGTGATAATGAAGATGCTTGCCGACGACTGGCCGATGATGCGGCGCATGATCTGCGCATCGACGAGATAACCGACCACGCCGATCGAGAGGCAGCCGAGCAGAAATGCCGGCCAGAAGCTGCCGCCGAGCGCCTCCGAGAAGGCCAGTACGGCAAACGCGCCCAACATCATGAATTCGCCGTGCGCGAAGTTGACGACCTCGGTCGCTTTGTAGATCAGAACGAATCCAAGCGCGATCAGTCCGTAGGCGCAGCCCTGCGCGAGACCGGTCACCGCCAGGTGAATGATGTCATTCACCTGCAGCATACACACCCCCCTGGCGTTTCTAACTTATTGTTATGGAAGACAGAATACCGGATTTTCACGCACCTTCATATTACGCTATGATGCGCCGCTCGCTTGAGGAGGACGGCATGCTCGAGAAACTTAAGTTTTACATTGACGGCCAATGGGTTGACCCGGTTGAGCCGCGCACCCTCGACGTCATTAACCCGGCGACCGAGGAAGCGTACGGGCGCATCAGCCTGGGCTCGGCAGCCGATGTAGACATTGCGGTCGCCGCCGCCAATCGTGCATTCGAGTCGTTCTCACAGACGACTCGCGAGCAACGTCTCGAACTCCTGAACGCCATTCTCGATGAGTACATGAAGCGTTACGACGAGTTCGCCGAGGCCATCATGGACGAGATGGGCGCCCCGTGGGAATTTGCCAAAGGACCGCAGGCCGGTAGTGGACCGCAACACATCAAGGCCGCCATTCGGTCACTCGAGGCACTGGCGTTTGAA
>JBCAZN010000030.1:0-12315 GCA_038533035.1 Pseudomonadota bacterium | reverse complement strand
ATCCGTGTTGCAGCACGAGCGGAGCTATATGCCGAAGCGACATTGAAAAAATACCTCGGCAGCGTTCGCAAGAAACTGACCGACGCGCAACGTGCCCAGGTGATCGGCGCGCTTGCCGATGTATTTCGCAGTGACGCCAATGTCGCTTCGGCATATAGCTCCGCTCGTGCTGCAACACGGATGTCCGCTGCACTGAAGTCGTCGCCCGTGTGTTCCTTGAGGATCTCCTGGATGCGTTCAACTTCAACAGACTGGATGTTGATGTCCGCATCGGCAGCACGCGCCAGCGTCATGAGCAGGACTTCTTTGAAGAGTTCGTTCTGCTTGTCTCCGCTGAGCTCTTCCCCGCCGAAGATGTTAAGCACGTTTTTGAGATCTGCGATTGCCATGTATTTCTCTTTATTCTGTTATGGGGGTGAGCTGGTAATAGTAACCTGAATAATGCGACCAATTAAAGACGTTTTTCAGACGAATATTTCTCTTGGAATTTAGGAACTTCGGCTACATACTTAATGCGGGCAAACAAATAAAAGGAGGTGATCCATGTCTAGTGGGATAACAGAGGTATCCAGGAAACCGACGGGTTCAACACGAAAGATGGAGCCTCGAACGACGCTTCGATGACCCTCCTTTTTGGATACAAGCATCCTACGGAAAGCCACTCACAGAGTGGCTTTCTTTATTTACGAGGGCCACTCACAGAGTGGATTTCTTTATTTACGAGGGCTACTCTTTGAGTGGCCTTCTTTAGTTTAAGGATGTCGTCATGCGGCCGCGACGATGTGACGAATCGCGTCGACCGTGGCATCAATTTCCTCAAGCGTGTTGTAGTGCACGGGGCCAACCCGAATCGCGCCGCCGGAATCAATAATGTCCAGCGCCTTCGCGATTTCGACGGCATAGTTGTGACCGTTCCAGACAAAAATGTTCTGCTCGCCGAGCTTGCGCGCAACGTCATCCGGATTCGCCGTCGCGTGGATGAACGATACTGTCGGAACACGGCGATCCATTGCCGTTTTGTCGGTGATGCCAAGCACTGTTACATCTTCGATGCTCGCGAGGCCATCGAGTAAGCGTTCAGCCAGTTGTTTTTCATAGTCGAACAGCAGGTCGAGCGCCGCGTGGACCTGCTGGCGCCTGCCTGAAAACTGCGACCAGCGCTCCATGTAATCCCTGGCCATCGATTCGCCGATCCACGCGAAGTAGTCGATTGCCGCCGCGGTGCCAACCATGCCTTCGTGGCTTTGCGTTCCGGTTTCGAAACTCCAGGGTGGCTCAGCCGGTGCAGGTCTGACCTTGTAAGGCTCGAGCTTCTCCAGCAACTCATTTCGGCCCCACAGGATGCCCTGGTGCGGCCCGAAAAACTTGTACGCCGAGCACACGAACAAGTCGCAACCGATCTGTTGCACATCGGTCGGTACATGCGGTGCAGACTGCACAGCATCGACAAACGATAACGCGCCTGCCGCTCTTGCCTTGGCGCAGATGGCGCCGACGTCATTGATCGTGCCGGTCAGGTTGCTGGCACCGCCGACACAGATGAGCCGCGTCCGGTCAGTGATCAGCTTGTCGAGCACGTCAAGATCGAACTCAAAGGTCTCCGTGTTGAACGGAAACCATACAATCTCAAGCTCGAGATCCCGCGCCATTTGCACCCACGGCCACACGTTCGCGTCGTGGTCCATTTGCGAGACGATGACCTGGTCGCCTTTTTCCAGCATGCGGCCGATCGATCGGGACAGGTGCAGTGTAAGTGTCGTCATGTTCTGGCCGAAGATAATCTCGTTCGACGACGGCGCATTGAGAAAGTCCGCCATCGCATCGCGTGCGGATTGCACAGCCTGATCAGCCGCTGCCGATGACGCAAAGTAGCCACCGAGATTCGCGCTGGCCGACAGCATGATCTCTGTCATCGCTTTGGCAACGCTATCGGGCACCTGGGTACCGGCCGGATTGTCGAGATAGATACGACGTTGACCGTCGTCAGTGATGGCGAGCGCAGGGTAGCGCGCGCGTACTGCAGCGATATCGAAACTCATTATTTTTTTCTGCGCTTCTTTCTGCGGGTCGATGCCCGTTCGACCAGCTCGTCTGCGTTACCGCCCCACTTCTCGCGATGGGCGTCCTCGGCGCGCTGCCGCACCTTCGCATGACGGCGCGTCAGTAACAGGGAATTGGGGTCGCAGACCTCCGCTTTGATCACACCAAGATCGCTCGCCGCGTCGAACAAACTGGGATACCAGCGTTCCCAGTTCGGAAGGAGGGCCTCTACTTTGTCGCGCAACGTCATGCCCGCAATGTAACCGAGCGGCCAAACCAAAACAATGACGCGTTACGCGTTGCTCAATCTTCGATAAGACGCATGCTCACGAGACCGACAACCAGTAGCAGGCCACCCATTATGAGCATCTGGACCTGTGGCAGCGCCCCCTGCACCGGGCCCAGAAAATCGACCTGTGTCGCAGAAATGAAGCTGCCGAGCATTCCGATCAGACCTGCGACTGGCTCATACGCAATCAGGCCGCCAATCAGCGCTGCGACCGGTAGTGTCAGGCGACGTACCCACAGCTTGCGGCTGATGCGTCGCACCACCCGCTCGCTAAAACCGTCGTCCGCGATCGGGTCCGATGCGAACAGCGACTCGAGCGTACGATCTTGTGCGTCTTTGATTTTCTCAACCATGTCGACGATCTTGGATGTCAAAACTGTTTCTGATCTTTTCTTTACCACGAAAAATCACCGATTTCACTGTTCCTACAGGCATATCTGTTGCTTCAGATATCTCCCGATGTGACAAACCGCAAGCATAGGACATCACGATTATTACTCTTTCCTCTTCGTTCAGTACGGCCATAAACTTGTCCAGGTCCGTCACCTCGTCGGCAGGCATTGTCCTGGTCCTCGACTCCTGATCCGCCACCTGCCCCGCGGCTTCGAGTATTTCGGCATAGCGTTTTGACTTGCGTTTTGACTGCAGAAACGTTGTATACGCAACCTTCAAAAGCCAGCCGATAAACGAGCCTCGCCCCGTGTACGTCGGCAGCTTGTCCCAGGCATGCATAAAGCAATCCTGGGCCAGGTCGTCAGCAAGCGTATAGTCACCGGCCAGCTTGCGCAGGAAGTTACGTACCTGCGACTGGTGGCGACGTATCAGCTCGCCGTACGCGGCAGTGTCCTGCGACGCAACCGCGCGTGCGACCAATAAGTTGTCATCAAGCATGTCGGCGATTCGCGATCGATGTCTAGACTTTGTCTTTACGGGTCACGAAGTGGATGATCATGTAGCCGACACCAATCGCCAGCGGGAAGGCCGCTCCTGCAAGACAACCCCGCAATGCGTGGCCACTCGGGTCCGGCACGGAAATTCCGCACAATGCCAGGCCGACAGCGAGGGACAGCCAGATCACACCGCGGCGCAAATCCTTGTTCGGATTTTCTTTTGGCATCCCCAGCCGGTCGATTATCTCCGGTGTGAGTTCCTGCCCTTTGTCCAATGCGGAACGCAGCGTCGATTGCATCTCCGCGCGTGTTTTGAATCGGAACCAGAACAGCGCGATGAGAATCAGCGCAATGCTCAGGAACATGATGATAGGTATCCACTCTTCTGACATTTTGGTTACTCCCTCATTAATCAGAAAAAACTCTGAAATCTTTAGCTTCACGAGTCAGATGCCCAGCATACGCCGATTGGATGCAAGAAACGTTATGTAATTGTTTTTATTAACTAAATTGGAGTGTCGAAGCTACGCATTAGACGCCCGTGCGCGGTACGGTCATATATTATCCGTGCTCGGTCAACCCAGTTACCAAAGGGACGTTATTTTCGACAGGCAGCAGAAATCGGTGCTTTCATGAACAAGGCAGTCATTGCCGCATCACGATTCGGACTCGGCGCACGGCCGGGCGACCTTACTCGCATCGAGCGCAACCCGGAGACGTGGCTGCTCGACCAGCTGGCCGGGCCCGCTCGCCTGCCACGTGAAATTCGTAGCCTGCCCGATTCCGCCGATGTACTGGTCGAAGTACAGGATGTCCGGCGCGAGCAGCGCGAAGCGCGCAATGCAGACGAAGACATCGTCATGCGCTACGGCCAGCTTGTGCGGCGCCACTACATTGACCAGGCAAACGCGCGCTACGTTGTAGCGGCGGAAACCGAGCACCCGTTTCACGAGCGACTCGTACACTTCTGGTCGAACCATTTTGCGATTTCGGCCGACAAGCAACCTGTCCCTGCGATTGCCGGCCTGTTCGAGAATGAAGCGATCCGTCCGAATGTCGCTGGCAAATTCTTTGACCTTCTGATGGCGGTCGAACAACATCCGGCAATGATCGTCTACCTCGACAATCAACGCTCAATTGGCCCCGGCTCGCAACTTGGCAAACGAGCGAATCGACGCCGCAGCGACCAGCAATTCGGACTTAACGAAAACCTCGCCCGTGAAATTCTTGAGCTGCACACGCTGGGTGTTGATGGCGGATATTCACAACAGGATGTGACAACGTTCGCCAAGGTCATCACCGGGTGGTCGATCGGCGGTGCCAACGAGCGTGGCCGGTTTGCCGACGGCGACCCGGGCAAGTTCGAATTTCGCGAACTGATCCACGAACCCGGTCGCCAGACAATGCTCGGAAAAACCTACAGGCAATCCGGCGTTGCTCAGGGTGAAGCCGTGCTCGAGGACCTCGCGGTCCACCCGTCAACCGCGCGCTTCATTTCAACCAAACTGGCGCGACACTTTGTCGCCGATGAACCGCCCGCCAAGCTGGTTGACCGCATGACCGCCACTTTCCTCGAAACCGGAGGCGACCTGCCCGCCGTCTACGAATCCATGGTGACCGCACCCGAAAGCTGGGTACAGCAGTTTGCCAAGTACAAAACACCGCACGACTTCGTGGTTTCATCATTACGCGCGTTCAAACACACACCCGACAATCCACGCTTCATCATCGGCGCACTGGACCTCATGGGCCAGGCACCGTGGCGGCCCGGTTCGCCGGCTGGCTGGCCGGATACCGCCGAGGCATGGGGCGGCGCTGATGCGCTGTACAAACGCATCGAGTGGTCGAACACGGTTGCGCGCGTGGTCGGGTCACGCGTGAACCCGGTCGACCTGGGCAGCGCCGTGCTTGACGACGCCTTTAATCCCGAGACCAGAAAGGCAGTCTCCCGGGCGGAAAGCCTGTCGCAGGGAATGACGCTGTTTCTCGCATCGCCGGATTTTCAGAGGAGATGAACATGATCAGTCGCCGCCAGATTCTTAAATCGATCGGCATGACCGCTGCTGCCAGCAGCTTGCCCGGACTGGCGTTTGCCAACGCGGGCACCGACGCGCGCTTTGTGCTCGTTGTACTGCGCGGCGCGGTTGACGGCCTGGCGCTGGCACCACCATACGGCGATGGCAACTACACCCGGGTCCGTGGCGAACTCGCACTGTCGTCACCGGGCAGCAGTAACGGCGCCCACAAGCTTGACGGTCTGTTCGGACTGCATCCATCGCTGCCAACAGTTGGCAAACTGTATGACTCGGGCGCAGCGACGATTGTGCACGCTGTTGCGAGTCCTTATCGCGCACGCTCACATTTTGACGGCCAGGATCTCCTTGAAAACGGTGCAACGCGGGTTGGCGCGCTGCGCGACGGCTGGCTGAATCGTGCGCTTTTGCCCCTCGGCGGGTCTGTCGGCGATGAGCAGGCCATAGCACTGGCGCAAAACACGCCGCTCGTGTTGCGTGGCGATAACTCGGTCACCAGTTGGGCACCGTCACAACTGCCCGACGCTGACGACAGCACAATTGCACGTCTGCAGCGCCTGTACGCTGACGATGAGTTCTTCTCCGTTCGCCTCGAGCAAGCCCTGCGCTCTCAGGACATCGCGGGTAGCGACATGGCGTCACGCGGCGGTCGCGGCAACGAGGCGCGTCAATTTGCCGAACTCATGACATCGGCAGCAAAGTTCCTGACGACCGCTAACGGACCGCGTGTCGCGGTTGTCGAACTTGGCGGCTGGGATACGCATGCCAACCAGGGCGCAGAAAACGGCGCGCTGGCCAACCGCTTTGCGGCGCTGGATACCGGGCTTGCCAACCTGAAGACGGGGCTCGGCGACCGTTGGGCCGACACCGCGGTTCTTGTGGTCACGGAATTTGGCCGCACGGTGCGCGTCAACGGCACACGTGGCACCGATCACGGTACGGCAACAGCTGCGATGTTGCTGGGGGGCGCGGTGAACGGCGGCAACGTTGTCGCAGACTGGCCTGGATTGCGCGATAGCAACCTTTACGCCGGTCGCGACCTGATGCCGACAACAGACCTGCGCAGCGTTTTCAAAGGCGTATTGGCCGAGCACCTCGATCTTGACCCTGCGTATCTCAACAGCCGCGTATTTCCGGACAGCGGCGATGCACCGCCAATGCGCGACCTGATCCGAACTTAAACCCCAATCGCGTTGTCCGGCGTTTATACCGGGCATGAACACGATCACAAATACGTTTTCGCGGTTGCGCGACCCGCGCTACTACCAGATAACCGTACTCGGAATGCTGCTTACCTACGGCATTTTCGGGCTCGATTTTGGCATTCGCTGGCAAAACGCCGTGACCATTTTTGCAACCGCCCAGCTGGTGCAGTATCTCGGCACACGCCTGGCCGGGTTGCCGAAATTTGATCCTTTAAGCGCGGTGATTACGTCATTGTCGCTGACATTGTTGCTGCGAACGGACCTGTTCGTCCTTGCAGCGGTCGCAGCAACACTCGCGATCGGCAGCAAGTTCCTGCTGCGCTACAACGACAAACATATTTTTAACCCGGCGAATTTCGCCCTCGTCACGTTGATGTTGCTCAGCGACAGCGCCTGGGTGTCCTCGGGCCAATGGGGTAACGCAACACTCGTCGCTTTTGGCCTCGCCTGTCTCGGATCCATCGTGCTGACGCGGGCCAAGCGCGCCGAAACGACGATCGCTTTCATATTGGTATACGGGGCGCTCGTATTCGGCCGCGCGCTGTACCTCGACGACCCGCTCAGCATCCCGCTGCACCAGGTGCAAAACGGCGCGCTGCTGATATTTGCGTTTTTCATGATTTCGGATCCGCGAACAACACCAAACACGCCGCTTGGCCGAACGTTGTTTGCAACCCTCGTGGCCGTCATCGCATTCACGATCCAGTTTATTTACTACCAGCCGAACGGTCCGATCCTCGCCCTGATTATGGCGTGCCCGGCCGTGCCGCTGATCGACGCGCTATTGCGCGGCAGCAATTACCGGTGGGACCAACCGGCCGGAGCAAAACCCGGCCCTTTCAAAGGAGTGTACTAATGCGAATTCTCGCAATTTTTTCTGCGGCGGTGGCTACCGTCGTGCTGGCGACGACCGCCCAGGCTTTCTGCGGCTTCTATGTCGCCAAAGCGGATACCTCGTTATTCAACGAAGCATCACAGGTCGTGCTCGTGCGCGATGGCGACCGTACCGTCATCACTATGGCGAACGACTTCGACGGTGACGTTGAGGACTTCGCCGTCGTCATCCCGGTGCCAACCCGGATCGAGCGCGAACAGATCAATGTGGGCGACCGTGCCATCGTCGAACACCTCGATGCCTACACGGCTCCTCGCCTTGTCGAGTATCACGATCCTGATCCGTGCATGGCGTACAGGCGTTACGAAATGAGCCAGGACAGCATGCTCCCGAGTTCGGTGGCCGAAGATGAGTTGCGAAAGTCGGCGCGCTCGCGCGGTGTGACCATTGAGGCAAGCTACACCGTCGGCGAGTACGACATTCTGATCTTGTCAGCCGAAGAAAGCAGTGGCCTGGTGCGCTGGCTCAATGACAACGACTACAAGCTGCCGCGCGGTGCGAAACCCGTTATCGACAGCTACCTGAAACAGGACATGCGTTTCTTCGTTGCCAAGGTAAATCTCGAGGAGCAGTCTAAACTCGGCTACCAGTACCTGCGCCCGCTGCAGGTCGCCTACGAAAGCAACCGCTTCATGCTGCCGATTCGGCTCGGCACGCTGAACGCCAAGGGCAAGCAGGAACTTTACGTATACGCTCTGACACGCACGGGTCGTGTTGAAACGACGAATTACCGCACGGTCAAGATGCCGAGCAACTTCGACGTGCCCGAGTTTGTCCAGGAGGAGTTCGCACCGTTCTATCGCGCCATGTTCGACAACCAGGTTGCCGAGCACAACGACCGCGCGGTGTTCCTCGAGTACGCCTGGGACATGGCCTGGTGTGATCCGTGCGCGGCCGACCCGCTGTCCACAGAAGAGCTCCAGAAGCTCGGCGTTTACTGGGCCGGCGATGGTGGCAAGGGTGGCATGGCACAGGATGTGTTCGTCACGCGTTTACACGTTCGCTACGACTCCGAGCACTTCCCGGAGGACCTGATGTTCCAGGAAACCGGCGACCGCCAGAATTACCAGGGCCGTTACGTGATCCGCCATCCCTGGAAAGGCGAGGCGAAGTGTGACATCAGCGACTACCAGGCACAGGTTCGCGAACGCCAGGAACGCGAAGCACAGCAACTCGCCAGCGTCACCGGCTGGGACGTCGAGGATATTCGCAGGAAGATCCCGTTCCCCGATGGCACTACGCCGAAAGAGCCGTGGTGGCAGCGTATCTGGGGTTAATCAGCTAGCCGTCACTGCAGGTCGGCGCAATTGGGACAGGTTCAAGCCCAATGCGTCGGCCTGCTTTAGTTGCGACGGCCGTATCGTTTACCTTCGAGCCTTTCGTCAGTAGTACTAGCGATAGCTTTGCTGCAGCTTCTTCAGCTCTTCCGCGCCAGGGTGCAGTCCGTCAAGCGCAAGCTCACATAACGGCGTATCGACATTACCCATGAGTTCGTGCATTTCCTCGCGCGACTCGTCGATATACAAGAGGCCGGTCACGATTTCACCCGCATTAAAATGATCGCGCAAGAACTTGAAGGCTTTCGCTCGACTGGTTGGGTCGTAATCACTATTCGCCTTGCGCAGCACAATTTTACTGCCGTCATGCAGCTCGACCGGCATGGCCTCGCCTTCCTCGTACGCTGCCCTTATTTCCTCAGCGGGCGGAATGAAGTCGGCGCTGATTACCTGGTGATAAAACTCACGCGTGTGCTTGTAGCTCTTTGTCGAGCCTTCGTGGTCGTTGAACGTCACACACGGGCTAATGATATCGACCAGTGAAAACCCTTCGTGCAGCAATGCCCCCTTGATCAACGGTACGAGCTGCTCCTTGTCGCCCGAGAAACTCCGCGCAATATAGGTAGCGCCGAGCGCGAGTGCCGTACTCGCGGGGTCAATGGGCTCCTGCTGGTTCGGCATGCCCTTTTTAGGCTTGCTGCCGATATCCGCCGATGCCGAGAACTGGCCCTTGGTCAGGCCGTAAACGCCGTTGTTCTCAATGATGTAGGCCATGTTCAGGTTGCGACGAATCGCGTGCACGAACTGCCCCACACCGATCGACAACGAATCGCCGTCACCGGACACGCCGATGTACATCATGCCGCGATTCGCCGCATTCGCGCCTGTGGTCACGGACGGCATTCGACCGTGTACGGAATTGAAGCCGTGTGACTGGCTGACGAAGTAGGCGGGCGTTTTCGACGAGCAGCCAATACCACTCATCTTGGCCAGCATGTGCGGCTCGACGCCAAGTTCGAACACCGCCTGGATAATAGCCGCCGTTACCGAGTCGTGGCCGCAGCCGGCGCATAACGTCGACACCGTGCCCTCGTAGTCGCGCTGCGTGAGGCCGAGTTTATTTTTCGGCAGGCCCGGATGGGCGACTTTCGGTTTCGGTATATAGCTCATGCTGCCCGCCCCTTCTGGATTTCTGCCTTCACGGCATCGACAACGAAGCCTGCGTTAATTGGCATGCCGTTGTAATGCAGCAGCGGCACCAACTTTTTCGGATCTGCATCAATATCGTTAACCAGCAGCGTGCGTAACTGCGCGTCGCGGTTTTGCTCGACTACGTAGACCACTTCGTGTTGCTCGATAAAGTCGCGCACCTGTTCGTGGAAGGGGAACGCCCTGACACGACAGTAGTTGAGCCCGACGTTTTCCTCCTTGAGGCGATCCAGCGCCTCGCGGCATGCGCCGTCTCCACTGCCGATCGTAATGACGCCAGCCTTGTTGAACTTGGAATACTCGATATCCGGTTCCGGCAATATCTGTCGCGCCGTTTCCCATTTCACGAGGAGCCGGTCGAGCACATCCTGGTAGGCGGCTGAATCTTCTGTATACGCGCCAAGTTTCGTGTGACCGGAGCCGCGCGTGAAGTACGCGCCTTTAGGGTGGACGCCCGGCAGCGTTCGATACGGGATGCCGTCGCCATCGACGTCGAGGTAACGGTAGAAATTATCCATCTCCTCGAGCTCTTCGGCACCGAGCACCTTGCCGCGATCGGGCACGTAGTTTTTGTCCCATTCGAGCTCCGGCACCATCCAGTCGTTCATGCCGATATCGAGATCGGACATGACGATAACCGGCGTTTGCAGTCGCTCCGCCATGTCGAACGCCAGTGGCGACATGTAAAAACACTCAGCCGGGTCTGACGGAAACAGCAACACGTGCTTGGTGTCACCATGCGACGCGTATGCGCTCGATATCAGGTCGCACTGCTGTGTGCGCGTCGGCATGCCCGTCGATGGACCCACGCGCTGCACATTGAAAATCACGGTCGGGATCTCGGCGTAATACGCGAAACCGATGAACTCGCTCATCAGTGAAATGCCGGGCCCACTTGTCGGCGTAAACGCACGCGCACCCATCCAGGACGCACCCAGCACCATGCCGATCGCCGCGAGCTCGTCTTCCGCCTGGATAATCGCGTAGGTTCGCTTCCCGGTTTCGGGGTCTACGCGGTACTTATCGCAGAAGCTGCGAAAACCGTCCATCAACGACGTTGACGGCGTAATCGGGTACCACGCGCCCACGGTTGCGCCGGCGTACATGCAGCCGAGCCCGGCTGCCGTATTGCCGTCGATAATGATATTACCGCTGGTTTTGTCGCTGGCCTCGATCTTCATGGGCAGCGGGCAGGCAACATGTTCCCTGGCGTAGTCGTAACCCAGCGCGATCGCCTGCATATTCGAGTCGATCAGATGCGCCTTCGCCGCGAAGGTCTCTTCAAGCAACGTCTTGATGACATCGAGGTCGATATCCAGCAACGCCGCAACCGCACCGACATACGCAATGTTCTTCATCAGGATACGCGCACGCGCGCCGTCGAACGCCTCGTTACACAGCCGCGAAAACGGAATACCGATAACCGTGATGTCGTCGCGATCAAGCAGCGTGCTACGCGGCCAGGTCGAATCGTAAATCAGCCAGCCGCCGGGCTTAACCTCGGCGAGGTCCTTGGCATAGGTCTGCGCGTTCATCGCTACCATGACGTCGACCCGGTTTGAGCGCGACTGGTAGCTGTTGCCCGTTACGCGAATTTCATACCAGGTCGGCAGTCCCTGAATGTTTGAGGGGAAGTAGTTCTTGCCGACGACCGGGACACCCATGCGGAAAATGGATTTCATGAGTAATCCGTTGGCGCTCGCGGATCCGGTGCCGTTGACCGTACCAATCTTGATGACAACGTCGTTTACTGTGGCCACGCGGCTCTTCCTTTAGCGTCCCGATGCGGCTGCGGGTTTGGCATCGTCGAGTTCGTCCTTGGCGTACGGCACCAGCAGCGTCGACTTCTGCATATCCCAGGCGCCCGTGGGGCAGCGCTCCGCGCACAGGCTGCAGTGCACACACAGGTCTTCATCTTTGACCATGACGCGTCCGGTTTGCGGCAACACATCCGACACATAGAGATCCTGCTCCAGGTTCTCAGCCGGTGCCGTCAGGCGTGTGCGCAAATCGTCCTCGTCACCGTTCATTGTGATCGTCAGGCAGCTGGTCGGACAGATGTCGACACAGGCGTCACACTCGATACACAGCTTCTCTGTGAATACAGTTTGTATGTCGCAGTTAAGACAGCGCTCGACTTCCAGCATCGTCTGTTCTGCCGTGAACCCGAGTTCAACCTCAATATCGAGCTTCTTGAAGCGCTCCTTGAGTTCGACGTGCGGCATGATGCGACGCTCGGCGCCGTCGTAGTAATTCGAGTAACTCCATTCGTGCATGCCCATTTTCTGGCTGGCGAGATTCATACCCATCGGCAGGCGATCGTGGATGTCCTCACCCTGGCAAAAACGATGAATCGAAATCGCCGCCTGGTGGCCATGTTCGACAGCCCAGATGATATTTTTCGGTCCGAACGCGGAGTCACCACCGAAAAACACGCCGTCGACGAACAAACCATGATGTGTTCTGTCGACGGCGTG
>JBCAZN010000029.1:0-12322 GCA_038533035.1 Pseudomonadota bacterium | reverse complement strand
CTCCTGCAACCAAACGTCATGCGCATCAGACCCGGCCGCCAGGTACGCGCGCACGCCCTGGTTCCAGAGCGCCCAGGTGTCCGCGATCGTACGATGGTTCTGGGATTCCGGACTCGAGCTGTCGGGCTCGGGCGTGATCTCGACAAGATCAAAGCCGTCGTCGTAGCCGCCGGTTACAGAACCGCTGTTGCGATTATTGAAGTAGCCATACTCGGAATACGGGTGATTCACCGCGATGGCGTCGGCACCCATACGGCGCGCCTCAACGAACACCTCCTGCACGGTCGACTGCCCGGTATCGATTTCAACCTCGGCACCCTCGTCCAGCGGCCACGCGTTGAAATGCCCCCACGACGGTGAAAGTTCGGTGCCCGCGATGAACGGCATACCGCGCCGCTCCGACAACGCCTGCATTTCGGCGTTATTGATCACGGAATCATGGTCACTCAAAAACGTGAGATCGACGCCGGCGGCAAGCTGCGAGCGCAGCACGAACTCTGCTTCGGTAAATCCGTCGAGTACGTCCGAATGGTGATGCAAATCGGCGGCGTACCACCCTCGGTCTGATGGCTGCGCAAAAGTTGGCACATCAACCGCAATGTCCGCCGTCGCGCCGGATTCAACGCTGACCTCCATCATTTGCGGCAGCGAGGTGAATCCGCCACCCGACGATACAGATAATATGTAGTCGCCCGGCGGCAGCTGTGCGCTGAGCTCGCCCACCGATTCGAGCTCGGTGAAAAATACCTCTCTGCCATGGTAGGCAATCAAAGGCTTCTGGCCTTCGGCAATGCTGATACGTGCATCGGCGGGTACTTCTGCTGCGGCGGTGCGCACCTGCATGCGAATCGAGCCGGGTAGCTGCACATCATTAAACGAGACGGTCGACGTCTCGTTTGATAACACCGAGATGCTCTGCGACGCGCTGGCTCCGTGGCCGGCGGCTGTTGCATGCACATCGTAGTCACCGACCGGCAGGCGAAGATCAAATGCGCCATTGTGCGCAATCGCCCATGCAATCAGCTTTTCGTCGCGCTTAAAAACGACCGCAGGCTCCGCAACGGCTTTGCCATCGCTGCTCGACACCTCGCCACGCACCACGCCGGACTCGAGACCATCGAATTCAATTTCGGTCCGAACCATGGGTGCCAACGCGCCCTCGCCTTCTATCTGCAGCCACGCTTCAAACCGGCGAGACTCGCCGGGTTCGAGCGAGTGCGACAGGTAACGGTCGCGCCCCTGGTAAGCCGTGACGTTGGCAAACGGGGCATGCACGCCGATCGCCCAATGTTTGTCGTAGGCGGCGGTCCACCCTGTCGCGCCTTCGGCCGTACTGGCGACAACTGGCGCTTCGATCAGCGCGCCGCCGTCAGGCCATACGACATAGCCGGTTAACAACTCGTCGTGTGCGGACTCGCCGTTATTGGTCATTGTCGTTACGACGCGAATTCGGCTATCGCCTGCGCGAATGAAGAAGCGGGTATCGAGGTCGACATCACCCCAGTCGCGTTGTGTGCGAATCACTACCTCATCGTCAGTGTGCGACTCGACTGCAACGCGCTGGTACGTCGTTGGCCAACTCGACCAGTTGTTGGGCATGAAGTCCGCAAGCGATGCGATGTCGAAAACGAGCTCCCCGTTTCGAACGATTGCGATGTCCACGATGCCGCCACGTGCTACGCCCCATGGCGGTGCGGTTTCAACGGCAAACGCAACAGCGAACAATCCATTGTTGACGGTGATGTCGGCATCACCGACCGCATCGCCCCGCGGAATGTTTGTCGGCCCAGTTAAAACGCTGACCTGCGACTCGCCCGATGAACAGGACGCTAAAAAAAACAGCAGCAGGGGAACAACCGGACGCATGGATTTACTCGGTTTCACGTTGCAACACAATGACACCGAGTCGCCAGGCCGACAAGGTGCCAAGAACGCCCATAAGCACGATGCCACCGAAATAGATTTCGTAGCCGGTCTTACCCGGGTATGTCTCGAGCAGGTAACCGTTGATCAACGGCAGGTAAACGTCCGGCGCGTAGCCAACCAGCGAGATGACGCCGATCGCGAGTCCCTTGATCCGCGTTTCGACGTTGCAGCTATCCAGCGTCGCCCAGTAAATTCCACGGACCGCGTAAGTCAGGAGCCCTATTGCAAGCACCAGCCCGAGCAGCAGCGCAACACCCGCCGTTTGCGGAACAACGATAAGCACAGCCAGTGAAACTGTCGCGGCGAGCATCAGCCCGGCCAATACGCTCTCGCGGCTGAGCTTGTCGCCGACAAACCCGGCGAGCGGCGCCGCCAGCGCACGCGTCCACAACTTGGCGACGGTAATCGACCCCGCCGCCACGGCGGACAGCCCGTAAATGCCCTGCAGGTAACCCGAGAACGAGTAGGTTGCCCAGAACAGCTGGTAGCCGCAAAGAATGCAGAACGCCGACAGCCAGATCTCAGGCTTCCGCACAATCGACATCAGATCCGCGCCGGTCGACGAAACGGCGGGCGCATCATCTTGTGGCTCGCGCTCGCGACTCGCAGAATCGTCAATCGTGAACAAAACCAGTGCGGCGGCCAGGAACAGAAAGCCGACATACAGGTAGATGACTTTTTGCAGCGCGACGTCCGTTGCGTCGCCGAGCGACTCGATCGACGCGGCAAATATTGCAACGGCGATCGTTGCGAGAATCGCCTCAACCAGGCCACGTCCGCCATCGAGCAAGCCGAAGAACCGGCCCTGCTCGTCATGATGTGCCAGAACTGCGACGCCCTTGATCAGTGCCGCCCAGAATGTCAGTCCGGTCGCGATCCCCCAGCCGATGAAAATCAGCCGAAGTGCATCGAACGACGGCAGCGACGCAAACCACAGCCCAAGCGCCCCGGTTGCGGCCAACGAAAACGTCATCAGCCAGCGCGGCGCAACCCGGTCTGCGAGCCAGCCGCTCGGCAAATACGTGATGATGAAGAGCACGCCGAGCAGTGAGTAGCACTCACCGAGCTGTGCAATCGTGATGTTGAACGATTCAAGAATTGAGACTTCGAAATTTTGCCGCAGGTAAATCAGCGGATAGATCGCGCCGCCCGCAAGAATCAACACGGCAAGTTGAACGTAGCGCCTGACGGTGTCCTGCTGCATCAATGCTCCAGTGTGCCGAGGTCAAACTCCGGTTTGTCGGAAACCGTGTCGGGCCAGTTGGTGCGCCAGACTTCCGCCGACACATCGCCGACGTGCACGCTGTTGCGTTCGAAACCCGGCTGCGGTGGCATCAACGGCGCAACCACGGTATCAAATCTCGGCACGGCAAAGTATGGAAAGCTGAAGCGCTCCGCGCCGCTGGTGTTCTCAACCTTGTGCGGCGTCGACACAAAGTAGCCGCCTGACCACAGCTCAAGCAAATCGCCAATGTTGACGGTCAGCGCATCGCCCGGCGGTTCTGCCGGAATCCATTCGCGCTCGTCCCGGCAACGGACCATGAGGCCGCCCACGGGATCCGGCGCGAGAATGGTCAGCGCGGCCGTGTCCTTGTGCGGGTGGATACCGAAGCCCGCCTGACCTTCCGGGTGCGGCGGGTAGTGCAGCAACGTCATGTTGGTCAACGGTGACTCGAACAGGCCCAGGAATTCATCCGTTGCCACGCCCATGATCTCGGCCAGCGCTGAGAGCAAGACTGCGGCGACGCGATCGCACTCGTGCCAGTATGCACTGATCGCCAACCTGAACTGCGGCAGGTCATCGGGCCATCGATTCGAACCGTACAAGTGACAGGCATTGCGCACCGGATCGCCGGGCGGCGTTTCGTAGTGCAGCTTGTAGCCTTCGTAGGCATCCGCGTCTTCGGCGCCGCTGTTCGGACTGAAAAAATTCAGCGGAATGTAGCCCCGATAATTGTCGCGAGTAATCTGGTCGCGCGCTTTCCGTTGCAGCGACATGGAGAAGTATTCGGTAACCGCGGTGCGCGCCGCCTCAATGACGTCAGATCGTATGCCGTGACCGGCGATGTACATGAAACCGATGTCGTGGCACGCGCTTTCGATCTGGCGCGTTACGTTATCTGCGCCATGAAGGTCTATAACGGGAATGCGCTGCAAGCGGGCCCGGCTCAATGCAACCGGACTTGCTGGCGTTTCAGCTCGTCCTGTACGGCACTGATATTGAGTTCCGACAGGCGCTCGTTATTCTTAACTGACATCGCCGCCGCAACGCCCGCACCCTGCCCGGTTACCGTGCAACACATCATGTTGCGGGTCGCCGCATGGCTGTCGCGGTCACCTCCCGTCGCGCGGCCCGCGACCAGCAGGTTGTCGATTTTCTTCACCAGCATGGTGCGGTACGGCACCTGGAAGTAACGCCCGGTGGTCGGCAGGATCAGGATGCCGTAGCCGTCGATAAACTCGGGAAATATGCCGACGCTGTCCTCGAAGCGACCCTGCTCGCGCACATCGGTTGCCGTCATGTTGTACACGGCGTCGATCTTGCGCGTGTCGCGCACGCCGAGCGTCATGCCGAAATTGCGCAATTTGGCGGATTCACAGCCGGGATTGAATCGACGCATCGCCTCGACAGCCATCATGGCCTGTTTGCGGCCCTCGATCTCAAAGTGCGTAAGGTCGTCCGGATCGGTGCCATCGCATTCGGCGAGGTGCACAAGATTCACGTAGGTCAGGTCACCCGTGTCGTAGATCGCGCCCCAGGTGCCGGCGATCGTATCGATGTTGTCCGGTATCACGCCTTCTTCACGTGCCCTGACGAAGGGTTTGCGCAGGAACGGCGAAAACATCGCGTCTTCCTTGCCCGCCGTTTCCACAGTCCATTCACCGCTTTCCCAATCCTTGTAGGTCTGCGGGTCGGCTTTGATGCCGTCAATGAACTTTTGTTTGTCGACGCCCGTCATCGAGAACATGACCGACGCGGCCATCATCTCTTCCTTTGGCGTTTTGCGCGTCGGCGCGCCCGCGCGGGCGGCAACATCGGCATCGCCGGTCGCATCGATGACGCGTTTCGCCAATATCGCTTCGCGCCCGGCCTTGCTCTCGGTAATGACCCCGGTTATTGCATCGCCGTCCATGATCGGGGCAACGAACACACGGTGCAGCATTGGCGTAATGCCGGCCTCTTCGACCAGCGCGTCCGCGACCACCTTGAAGCCTTCGGCATCGAGCGCATGGCTGTCGGATTGTGGCTCGGGTGTTGCAGCGCCCATCGATTTCGCGCGCTCCTCAAACTCAATCCCAACACCTTCGCTATCGACTGTCTTTTCATGGCGATACCAGGCAAACCCCTCGACGCCAACGGCCGTTATGTTGCCGCCAAAGCAGCCGAATCGCTCCAGCAGGCAAACCGAAACGCCGGCACGTGCGGCACCGATAGCGGCCGCAAGACCGCCGGGTCCCGACCCGACGACCAGTACGTCCGTCTCATGAATGACGTCGATCTCGCGTGATGGCTCACTAATCTTCACTCGTCGCCCCCTGCAACGTTGGTATGCCTGCCGGGAAATAGTTTACGCTGGCCCGATGGTTTCACAAGGTCGCCAATGAGACAGTCATACGATTACGTCATCATCGGGGCCGGCTCTGCCGGTTGCGTACTGGCGAACCGGCTCAGCGAAGACCCGGACGTCCACGTGCTGCTTCTCGAAGCCGGTGGGCCTGACCCGTTCTGGGAATGGAAGATCCGGATGCCGTCGGCGCTGGCCTACCCGATGAACGGCAAGCGCTATAACTGGGACTATCACACCGAACCGGAGCCGTACCTCGATGGCCGCGTCATGCACTGCCCGCGCGGCAAGGTGTTGGGTGGATCGTCGTCGATCAACGGCATGGTCTACATCCGCGGCAACGCACTCGATTACGACCGCTGGGCGAAAGAAGACGCATCGCTGGACCAGTGGGACTACCAGCACTGCCTGCCATACTTTCGCAAAGCCGAATCGCACGAGTGTGGCGCCGACGACTATCACGGTGACTCCGGCCCACTGCGCGTTACACGCGGTCGCGGCGAGAACCCGCTGTTCGGCGCATTTACCGAGGCCGCCGTCGAAGCCGGTTATCCGCGCACGCCCGACATGAACGGCTACCAGCAGGAAGGGTTTGGGCCGATGGATCGGACAACCCACGCGGGTATTCGCCAGTCCACCTCGGTCGGTTATTTGCGGCCCGCAATGCAGCGGAAAAATATCACGGTACTGACACATGCAAACGCCCGGCAATTTATTGTCGAGGAGAAAACGGTTCGCGGCGTTCGCTTTGACCGCAAAGGTCAATCCTGCGAGGCGTTCGCCGAGCGCGATGTCATTCTGTCGGGCGGCCCAATCAACAACCCAAAGCTACTGATGCTGTCCGGCATTGGCCCGGCCGATCATATCCGCGAACACGGCATCGACGTTACACACGACCTGCCCGGGGTTGGTCAAAACCTCCAGGATCATCTGGAGATCTATTTGCAGATGGCGTGCCGGCAGCCGGTCTCTTTATATCGTTACTACAACCTGTTCGGCAAAGCCGTGGTTGGCGCTCGTTGGCTGTTTACAGGTACCGGCCTGGGTGCCAGTAACTCGTTCGAGGTCGGCGGCTTTATTCGAAGTCGTGCCGGCGTCGCGCACCCGGACCTGCAATACCACTTCTTCCCGATGGCCGTCCGTTACGACGGCAAGAGCCCGAACGACTCGCACGGATTCCAGGCGCACGTGGGTCCCATGCGATCGCAAAGCAAAGGCTGGGTGAAGCTGCGTTCAGCCGACCCGGCCGATGATCCGCGGATCTGTTTCAATTACATGTCGCAGCCCGATGACTGGCAGGAGTTTCGCTCGGCAATACGCCTGACCCGTGAGATCTTCTCGCAGCCGGCACTCGAACCGTTCGCCGGCGAAGAGCTGTCTCCCGGCGCACACGCGCAATCCGACGAAGCACTTAATGAGTTTCTGAAGGGCGCTGTTGAATCCGCCTATCACCCGTCGTGCACCTGCAAGATGGGCTCCGACGATATGTCGGTTGTCGATGCCGAGTGCCGGGTGCGAGGGCTAGACGGCTTGCGCATCGTCGACTCGTCCATCATGCCGTCGATCGTCAGCGGCAATCTTAATGCACCCACGATCATGATCGCGGAAAAGGCGGCCGATCTGATTGCCGGCAAGGAACCTCTTAATGCGGCCGCTGTCCCGGTTTATGCGGCACCCGATTACGAGCACGCGCAGCGTTAGAGGCGAAGTACCCATGGCACGACGTTATTTGGCAATACTGATCACAACATTAGCGACGATACTTGTAGCATCGGCAGCACTGGCCGACGATCGGCGCACGCATACGATCAAGATGAAAGCCAGCGGCGGCCGACTGGAAATTGAAGTGCCCAAAGACTGGGGCAACAAACCCGAGGTCACGCAGGGTGACAACGCTACGCTAATCGGATTTGAACCTGCGGGAACGCGCAGAGACCCGATTTTCCGAGTCACGATACTTGCCGGTGTGCCCGGCGAACCTATCGACGCGGCGATCGTACGCAGTTCGGCCGAACGGCTTCGCGACGAATTTCGTGACACGGCCCTTGAGGACGCGATCACCGTGCATGACATTGCCGGCGAGAAGAACATGATCAGCTACTTCACGCTGACTGACAAGGAAATAAAACCTCGCGAATACCAGTATTTGACTGCCGCCGTGGTTAGCGACGGTACGATGGCTGCAACGTTCTGGTTTTTCACGAACGACGGCGCACCTGACTACGCCGCCGACGCAATGCACCTCATGGAAACGTTGCGCTACATCCCCAAAGAAGAAAAAAAGAAGCGATAATCCTGTCGCTGCATAGCGAACCCCCGTTTCGTCAACTACATTGAAGTTATGCGCCGGTGCGCGTTCGCGGCCGGCCAAGAAAAATAACGTCAATTTTAAGGGGATTAAAATGAAGCTACGCAGTGCTTTACTGGCGCTAGTTGCGCTTGTGTTTTCAATCGGTGCCTTTGCCGAAAATCACGAAGAACAGCCAAGTCTGAGCGACGTCTGGATCGTCGCTCCGAAGACCGGCATGTTCAATGAGTTCACCGCCGCGATGAGCGAACACATGGAGTGGCGTGCCGAAGTCGGAGACAGCCGGACCTGGATGGCCTTCGTGCCAGTCGTCGGTGATAACCTGAATCGAGTCATGTTCCGGTCCTGTTGCTATGAATGGGCAGATCAGGACGGGTACGTCGCAGAGGCTATTGAAAAAGGATTCGGCGCCAACTTTGACGAAATGGTCGGCGACTACGTCGATCATGCTCACCATCACATCGATGAGACCGACTTCGAGAACAGCCACTGGACTGACGACGCAACAGGTCCGTATTTCGGGGCGACGACCTGGTACCTCGATGCTGGCAGTCATCCTGAGGCGTATGCCGCTCGCATGAAACTCAGCCAACTGGCATTGGACGGCTGGGCCAGCGATGACAACCAGTGGATTTGGGTCATGAACACCGGTGGCTCACCGACGCTTGCAGTTGTCAGCTCGTACAGCAGCTATGCCGAAATGGCACCACCGGAGGAGAGTTTCTACGAATTCATCGCCGAGAAGCTGGGCTCCGAGGAAGCCGCGAATGAGCTGTTCGCGGATTTCTCGAAGGGCAAAGTGAAGTCTGACTACACGATCTGGCGTTACGTGCCGGAACTGTCGTCGGTCTCCGAAGACGAGTAAAAACGACCCTCAAGGAAAAGGGCCCGCCGACGCGGGCCTTTTTTTGTGGATCACTTCCGCATGTTTTTTCTTGTTAGACGGTACTATCAAGGTTTCTGATCCTTTGATAGCCGCGGAGACGCCCGTGAAAACGATTCTAGCCACTATCGCCCTGGGCCTCGCTGCATTTAGCGGCGGCGCAATCGCCGCTACGCCGTCCGACCCGGAACTCGTTGAGCTCGGCGAGGCGTATGCTCTCGCGGTCAACCAGCGCGACACCAACGCGCTCGATACACTGATCTCGGCTCAGCACCTGGCTGAAAACATTGTCGAGATCGCCGGAGACAGCGCCGAAGAAAAACAAATTCTTCTCGCAACTTTCAGAAAGGAAATCCCTTCGATCAACAGGCGCATGCTGGTCGAGCTTGACCGGCAGAACACCAGCGCGATCTATCTTCGCATTCACGAATTCAACGGTATGCGCGGTCCACTCGTTCGCTACAACGTGGGCGGCGGCTACAACTACGTCCTCCTGATACCGGTAGCAGTTGGCCGCACGGATAGCGTAGCCCGCATCAGCGATCTGTATTTTGCAACGTCGGGCGAACTCATGAGCGAGACTGTCGGCATTGCCACGCAATTGGCGAGCTCACCCAGCGAAACATTTCTCGGCAAGTTGTTCGGAGCCGAACAAATAAACCGGGAATTCGTCGGACAAATCCAGCAGGTTGCGAAACTGCGCCAGGAGAACCGGCTGCGCGAGGCGTATGACGTGCTGGACCAGACTGAAGGTGGCATTCGCAATCATCGCCTGATCCTGATGAACACGATCCAGATTGCCTCACAACTCGACGAAGCGCTGTATCGCGCAGAACTGCGGCGACTGGCCGAGCATCACAACGACGACCCGCGCGTCGCGTTTACGTTGCTGGACCATTACTTCTATGAAAATAATCTCGACAAGGCGATGTCGATCATCAACCTGATGGAGCGGTCCTACGGTGAAGATGGCGTTTTCAACCTGCTGCGAGCAAATGTCGAATTTGCCCGCGGACGTATCGATGCCGCGCGTGACTACGCTAAGAAATCAGTGCAGCTGGAACCCGGCAATGAAGATGCGCACTGGACCTTGCTGACTACGCTGGTGCAGTCGGAAATGTACGCGGAAAGTGTCGCTGAGCTGAAAGCACTGGAAAGCGGTTTCGGTTATGCATTTGCCCGTGAGAATTTCGACGGCGAACCGCTGTACGCGGAGTTCATCAAGTCCGACGAGTTCGCAGCCTGGATTGACGCTCCGTAGCACTTTCGTCAATCGGCAAAGCAAAAAAAGCCCCGCACGATAGCGGGGCTTTTTTGTGTTTGGGACACTATATTCTGCGAGAACCGCTCGCAAAGTGATGCCTGCGTCACAGTTCTTTCCGCCGAATCACCTTGTCGACGCAAGCCTGTGCTAGTTTCCTGAGGATTATGGCAAATCCAGCAAAACAGATTGTGGTTGCAATGCTGATCGGGAGCCTCGCGACAGCCTGTGGGGGCACCGGTGACGCTGCGGACAATACAACGCCAGCCAATCCGCCGCCGACCAACAACCCACCAACGATTAGCGGCACTCCCGCGCAAACCGTTGCGCAGGATGAGAACTACGAATTTACGCCGTCCGCGAGTGATCCGGACGGCGATTCCATGACGTTTTCGATCGTTAATCAGCCCGCATGGGCGTCTTTTGACGAAAATTCGGGCGCCCTCTCGGGCACCCCCACCGCGGCGCATATTGGGACAACGGCGGATGTCACGATTACGGTGTCGGATGGGCAACTTTCCGCATCTCTCACCCCCTTCAACATCGAAGTTCTGCAACCGCCAACAGGGTCCGCGACCGTCTTCTGGGACATCCCGACGACCAATGCGGACGGATCGCCGTTGAACGACCTTGCGGGGTTCGAGGTCCACTACGGCAGCACGTCGCAGAATTACTCAGAGATAACGCCGATAAATGACTCGACGGCCAGCAGCGCCCTGATCGATGGGCTGCCTCCCGGCTTGTATTTTTTTGCCGTCCTCGCCGTTGACACCACCGGCAACAAGAGCGCGCTCTCGACCGAAGTCAGCAAGGATATTCAGCCTTGATGTCGCGAACGCGAAATGCATGGCTTGCCGTCGCAAGTTTATTGCTTGCTCTGTACATGCCTGGCGCACATGCCGTTGTTGATATTCAAGTTGGCGATGCGCGGATCGATCCACCGACTATCTGCTGCCTTGGCTTCTCGATACCCGTCAGCGGCGACGACAATTACAACGCGACGGCGACAATCGAATTCCGCGAGGCGGGTTTCACGACCTGGCGCCCGGGACTACCGCTGTTGCGCGTTCGCCCGGAGTATACGAGCGGAGAGTCGCCGCCCGGGAACTACGGACTACCGGTTCCAGAGAACCAGTTTGCCGGTAGCCTGTTCGACCTCGCGCCGGACACGCAGTACGAGGTGAGAATCAGTATCACCGATCCAGATGGCGGCGATCGCACGCAGACTGTGCTTGCGACCACCAAACCGCTTCCGCTAGGCAACCCCGAAGTACCGAGAATTGTTAACGTCACGAATTTGACTGAACTCAACGACGCAATTGCGGTAGCCCAGCCCGGTGACGTTATCGAGATTGCCGCCGGCACCTACAATGGCTCACTTAGCATCAGCAACGACGGTACGCTCGCCAATCCGATCGTTCTCCGCGGCGAAGCAACCGCTGCTGTTACGATCAATGCATCGGGCGCCACCTACGGGGTCTCCATCCTGGGCGACCATATCTACCTGGAGCAAGTGACAGTCAGCGGATCGACCTGGGGAGCACGAACATTCAATACCGATGGCGTTGTTATACGCAATTCACGCTTCACGAATATCACACGTGGCATCCGAGCGAGTTCCGGTACCAATCGTAATTATTACATTTGTGACAACGTACTCGAAGGTCAACACGTTTGGCCGACTGTCGGTTCGAGCACGTGGAACGATGAGGGCATCAGCGTTACCGGCGAAGGGCATACGGTCTGCTATAACACCGTGTCAGGCTTCGGAGACGCGTTGGGCCTGCAGAACAGCACCAGTATTCCGAATATCGCAATCGACTTTTACGGTAACGACGTGTTGTGGACGGGTGACGATGGCCTTGAACTCGATTTCGCGCACCGTAATGTACGCGCATTCAACAATCGGATTTCCAATGCCGCCATGGGTGCAAGCTTGCAGCCCGCCTGGGGTGGACCTGTGTACATTTTCAGGAACCTGTTTCTCAATCTATCTGCGAGCGCCTACAAGCTCAACAATGACCCGAGCGGCTTTTTCATTTATCACAACACGTCCGCGCGCACGCTGGGTACCGGAAATTGGGGCGCCTATGCGTGGACGTCACTGGGCTACACGCAATCGGATGGCGATCCAGCCTATGCGGCCAATTTCGAGATGAAGAACAACATTTTCATCGGCGTATCGGACCCCGCATTCGTGACAACGGATCTGATCCTCGACGATATCGACTACAACGGCTGGCTGCCGGACGGCACGTTTCGATTCGTCAGTACCTGGGTCAACTTTGCCGATCTGCAAAGCAACTCGCCACACGAAGCCAACGGTCGCATTCTCGACGACATGACGTTTGCAACGCCCCTCAACCTGCCCGCCGACT
>JBCAZN010000028.1:0-12546 GCA_038533035.1 Pseudomonadota bacterium | reverse complement strand
TATGGGTCGAAAACCGGAAGCGTACAGCAACGGACTCTGAATCGCAGCCGTCGCACGGCAAATTGTCGGCAGTGACCGTTGCTGTACGCTTCCGGTTTTCGACCCATACAAGCCGTAAATGAGTACCCAATACGATCCCGAAGCTATTGAACTGGCCGCCCAGAAACACTGGGACGACTCGCATTGCTTCGAAGTCGGCGAAGATCCCGACAAGGAAAAATTCTACTGCCTCACGATGTTTCCGTATCCGAGCGGGAAACTGCACATGGGGCATGTCCGGGTATTTACGATCAGCGACGTGATCGCGCGCTACCAGCGCCTGCAAGGCAAACACGTGCTGCACCCGATGGGTTGGGACGCGTTCGGCATGCCGGCTGAAAACGCCGCGATCAAGAACCAGGTGCCGCCCGCCAAGTGGACCTACAGCAACATCGAGGAGATGCGCGGCCAGCTCAATCGTCTCGGCTATGGTTTCGACTGGCGCCGCGAAGTGACAACCTGCCGTCCCGAGTACTACCGCTGGGAACAGTGGCTGTTCACGAGGATGTTCAAAAAAGGTCTCGTGTACCGCAAGAATTCCGTCGTCAACTGGGACCCGGTCGATCAGACCGTGTTGGCCAACGAGCAGGTCATCGACGGCCGCGGCTGGCGCTCGGATGCGTTGGTCGAGCGCCGCGAAATTCCACAGTGGTTCATGAAGATCACGGACTACGCCGACGAGTTGCTCGACGAACTCGACCGGATGCCCGGCTGGCCGGACTCGGTCAAGACGATGCAGCGCAACTGGATTGGGCGTTCCGAAGGTGTTGAGCTGTCATTCGACGTCAAGGGCGAAGATGACCCGCTAACGGTTTATACGACGCGACCGGATACGCTGTTTGGCGTGACCTACATGGCAGTGGCCGCCGAGCACCCGCTTGCAACCAAGGCTGCGGCAGCCAATCCTGACATCGCGGCTTTTATCGAAGATTGCCAGAAGACGGATGCCGCCGAGGCGACGCTCGAGACAATGGAGAAAAAAGGGATGCCGCTCGGCATTTCCGCCATTCATCCACTCACGGGCGACGAGGTGCCCCTGTGGGTCGCGAACTTTGTGTTGATGAGTTACGGCACGGGCGCCGTAATGGCCGTCCCGGGCCACGATGCACGCGACTGGGAATTTGCCAAGAAGCATGACCTGCCCATCACGCAAGTCATCGCGCCGGCAGACGGCTCGGACATCGATATCGACGAGGCCGTCTATGTCGACAAGGGCGTCACGGTAAATTCTGGCAAGTACGACGGACTCGACTTCGAGAGTGCCTTCAACGCGATCGCCGACTATTTCGAGGAGACCGGACGGGGGCGCCGCACCATTAATTACCGGCTGCGCGACTGGGGCGTTTCCCGCCAGCGATACTGGGGTACGCCGATCCCGATTATCTATTGCGATGATTGCGATGCCGTGCCGGTACCCGAGAAAGATTTACCGGTCGTGCTTCCCGAAGACGTCACGGTAACGGGCGCGGGCTCGCCGCTGAAGGATATGCCCGAGTTCGTCGACGTCGCATGCCCGAACTGCGGCAAGGACGCGCGTCGGGAAACGGACACGTTCGACACGTTTGTCGAGTCGTCCTGGTACTTTGCTCGTTACGCATGCCCGGACGCCGCTGACGCGATGCTCGATGAGCGCGCGGCCTACTGGACGCCGGTCGACCAGTACACGGGGGGCATCGAGCACGCCATTTTGCATCTCCTGTATTCACGATTTTTCCAGCGCGTCATGCGCGACGAAGGGCTGACCGATGTATCCGAGCCGTTCACCAACCTGCTGACGCAGGGCATGGTGCTCAAAGATGGCGCGAAGATGTCGAAGAACAAGGGCAATACGGTCGATCCGCAGGAACTGATTGATCGCTACGGCGCCGATACCGTTCGCTTGTTTATGATGTTTGCCGCACCACCCGAGCAGGCGCTCGAATGGTCCGACGACGGTGTGCAGGGCAGTTTCCGCTTCCTGAAACGTTTTTGGAGCGCGGTCACCGACCATGTCGAAGGCGGACGTGCGGGCGACGTCGATGCCGCTGCGCTGAACGACGCGCAGAGAGACCTGCGTCGCAAGACGCACCAGACGATAGCCAAGATCAGTGACGATATCGGCCGACGTCACAGCTTCAACACGGCGGTTGCCGCGGCGATGGAGCTGCTTAATGCGGTGAACAAGCTGGACGATGCCTCAGAGCAGGGACGAGCGGTCGTGCGCGAGGCGCTGGAGGCCGTAGTCATCATGCTGTCGCCCATGGTGCCGCACATTTGTCATGAGCTCTGGTCTGCACTTGGCAACGAATCGAGCCTTGTCGACGAGCGCTGGCCCGAGGTCGACGAAAGCGCGCTCGAAATGGACCTCGTCGAACTCGTCGTGCAGGTTAACGGCAAGCTGCGTGGCCGTGTGTCAGTTGCGTCGGATGCTGACAAAGACACGATCGAGGCAGCCGCGCTCGGCGATGACAATGTGCAGCGATTTATTGACGGCCAGGCCATACGCAAGGTCATCGTCGTGCCCAGGCGACTGGTTAATGTTGTTGTCTAGGCTGCCACAATTATTCTCACTCGGGATCTTGCTGGTCCTGGGCGCGTGCGGTTTCCAGTTACAGGGCGCGTTCACGACACCGCCAGAAATGCAGCGAACCTATGTTGCCGCCGTGGATCCTTACAGCCAGTTCTATCGAGCACTGCAGGCACAGATGCGAGCCGCGGGGCTGGAACTGGTGGACGACGAAGCCGCGGCCACAGCGACATTTGCAATAAATTTTGACGAGACCAGCCAGCGCGTGTTGTCCGTATCCGCGCGCAATGTACCGACAGAGTACGAGGTGTACTACACCATTGAGTACACCTTGAGCGCCGGGCAGAAGGTGTTGCTGGAAACGCAGACACTCACGTTGACGCGTGATTACACCTACGACTCGATGCTGGTGCTCGGCAAGGCGAAGGAAGAAGAGCTGCTCCGCGAGGCGATCGTTGGTGACCTCGTCCGCGTCGTCATGAAGCAGATCTCCACGCTGTAAGCCATGGCCGACGAGCCTCGCGTCCTGCGAGTCACGGAGATTGCCCGAGCACCCATTGAAGCCCTGCTGCACAGGTACGGCCTGACTCTGGTTGTGCAGCCCGGCGATGAAGAAATCACGGGGAGTTTCTGGGGAGATGCGGAAGCGGGAATTGTTGGTCACGCAGTCTATGTACGACCCGACACGCCGATTCATTCACTGCTGCATGAAACCTGCCACGTCATTTGTATGACTGAGGACCGGCGCAATGGCCTTGAACGTGATGCCGGAGGCGATGATATTGAAGAGTCGGCTGTTTGCTTCTTACAGGTTGTGTTGTCGGACTGGATCGATGGGGTTGGTCGCGATCGCCTGATGCTGGATATGGACGCGTGGGGCTACAGTTTTCGCCTCGGTACGACGCGTGCCTGGTTCGAGTGCGATGCCGACGACGCTGAAGACTTCCTTAAGAATCACGGACTTCTGGACGATAAATGCCAGCCAACGTTTACGCTGCGTCGCTAGAACCCCCTCCGGTGTATAGTTTCGTATGCCCTGGAATCGCTATCTAGCTTATTTCGCCGCAATCGCCTTGGTCACCTGGGCGCTGACGCAAATGGAGCTGTCGTTTCCGGGCAGTCTCAATTTGCATGTCATGGTCAACGAGACTGACCAATACGGGACGAGCGAATATTCTGCAGTTGAAATTATCCAGGCCATCATCCTCGCATGCTGCGCGGTGATCATGGCGTGGACTGCACGCAACTGTCCGTCGCAGGCACCCGTGGCGATACCGTTCGGCGGCATGGCCATCGCATTCATGATCCGTGAGCTCGACTATTTTTTCGATCGCTTCATCGTAGACAATTTTTGGCAGGTGCTGATCGCGATACCCGCATCGCTGGTTATTGCGTACACCTATCGCAATCGCCGCCGGCTGCAAATAGCGCTCGGCCGGATCTGGCCGTCGCCGGGACTCACCTTTCTGTTTTGCGGTGCCGTCATCCTGTTCGCGTTTGTGCGCCTCGTCGGCCACGAACCGCTGTGGCAATCAATCCTGCAGGACGACTACAAGCGTGTAATCAAACTCGCGATCGAGGAATTCATCGAGTTGATCGGTTATTTCCTGTGGATGGTTGGCACGATCGAGTATGCGTTCCAGGCTCGCGCCATCGCACTGGCCGAGCCCCAACCCGCCGCCCAACGACGCCGCGCGAAGCGACGTCACGATGCCGAAGGCAGGTTCTAGAGGGGCTTAAAGAATGGTTGGGTTCGGCGCGTCGCCGTAAACCTCGTCCGGATCAAACACCTTTTCGGTCTCAGTCCACTCGAGTTCGACGTGGCCGTCTTTGACCCGAGCTTCAAAGTCCGCGCCGACCGGTACCTTGCGATAAAAGCAGGATCGATAACCGACGTGGCAGCTTGCGCCACCCGCAACGTCCACGCGTAACCAGACGCAGTCCTGATCGTCGTCAATGAAAAGCTCTCGAACCGTCTGTACCAGGCCGCTGGTGGCACCTTTGTGCCACAGGACCTGGCGACTCCGACTCCAGTAGTGGGCTTCGCCGGTTGAGATCGTCAGCTGCAGCGCTTCAGCATTCATATAGCCCTGCATCAGCAGTTCGCCGCTATCAGCATCGGTGGTTACAACCGTAATCAGACCGCGATCGTCAAACTTCGGCGCGAGGTCGTTTCCTTCCTCGACCTGCTCGATCGATTGGCGGGCTTGAAATCGGACGGGGGCGACAGACATCGTGATAATCCAGTCGTTGGCTCGGGAGCGGAAGAATACCGGGCACAGCGGCGAGCAGCAAACTTGCGATTCAATATTGCTATAGTTGCGTCCTTTGGCCCGACCACCAGACGTTCCATGACCATCCAGCTACACGACACGCTCCAGGGCAAGAAAGTCCCGTTCGAACCTCTCAAGGAAGGGGAGGTAACGATGTACCTGTGTGGCCCGACGGTCTACAACTTTGCGCACATAGGCAATGCGCGCCCGGCTGTGGTCTTCGACCTGCTCGCCCGCGTGCTTCGCCGGCGCTACAAGCTGACCTTCGCGCGCAACATCACGGACGTCGACGACAAGATCAACGCGGCCTCGGTTGAGACCGGCAAACCGATTGACGAAATCACGGCGCGCTTCATCAAAGCCTATAACGAGGACATGGGCGCGCTGGGTGTTCGTATGCCGGATATTGAGCCGCGCGCAACGCAGCACATTGCGGAAATGATCGCGATGATCGAGACGCTGATTGAGAACGGCAATGCCTACGAGGCAGACGGCCATGTGCTGTTCGACGTCACGACGCACGACGCTTACGGCGAATTGTCGAAGCGCGACCTGCGCGAGATGATTGCGGGCGCGCGAGTCGAGGTGGCCCCGTACAAACAGAATGCCCAAGACTTTGTCCTCTGGAAACCGTCGACGCCCGAATTGCCGGGCTGGGACTCACCATGGGGGCGCGGCCGGCCGGGCTGGCATATCGAATGCTCGGCAATGGCCGAAAAACACCTTGGTGAAACCATTGATATTCACGCGGGTGGCCAGGACCTGGTTTTTCCACACCACGAGAACGAGATGGCGCAGAGTCGCTGCGCTCATGGCGGTGCGCCGTTTGCGCGCTACTGGATGCATAACGGCTTCCTGAGCCTCGACGACACCAAGATGTCGAAGTCGCTGGGTAACGTGCTGCTCGTACACGACCTGATCGAGACAGTGCCCGGCGAAGTGATTCGTCTAGCGCTGCTCAGCGCGCACTACCGGCAGCCATTGAACTGGTCGGCCGAAACCATGGAATCGGCACGCCGTATGCTCGACCGGCTGTACGGCGCCCTGCGCGGCATCAAGGTGTCGAGTGCGGCGCGCGAAAATGCCGAAGTACCCGATGCGCTCATCAACGCACTGGAGGACGACCTCAATTCGCCGAAGGCGATGGCTGCGTTCTTCGAGCTCGCACGTGACCTGAACAAGGCCGACGATCCGGCCGAGCAGGAGCGACTGGCAGCCGCCATGTATGCATCGGGCGAGCTCATGGGATTACTGGGCAACGACCCCGAGGCGTGGTTCTCGGGGCATGTCGAAGGCGACATGGCCGCTGATGAGATTGAGGCGCTGATCGAGCAACGCAATGCGGCACGCGCGGCGAAAGATTTTGCCGCGGCCGATGAAATTCGCGACAAGCTTGCGGATGCCGGTGTCACGATCGAGGACGGGCCCGATGGCACAACCTGGCGGCGCAGCTAGGGTACGACGATGAGTAACGAAATCGCGGCCGCGCAGCAGGAACTCATTGACGACTTTTCCCTGTTCGATGACTGGATGGATCGCTACCAGTACATCATCGATATGGGACGACGGCTGCCCGAGTTTCCCGAGGAATATCGAACTGAGGAGAACCGCATTCGCGGCTGCCAGTCACAGGTCTGGTTCGTCGCCGACGAGCAAGACGGACGGCTGGAGTTCCAGGCCATCAGCGACGCGGCGATCGTGTCAGGTCTCATCGCGATACTGCTGCGGATATACAGCGGCCGCCATCCACAGGATATCCTTGATACGCCCGCTGAATTTGTCGAGGCGTTGCAGCTGCAGAGTCACCTGAGCCCAACCCGCAGCAACGGACTGTCTTCCATGCTACAGGCGATCCGAAACTTCGCGGCTGAGGCACTCGAGGCAGCGTGATGGTCAGCGGCCTGGGCAAAGTCATCGCCTGGCCGTTCGTAAAGCTAATCCGCTTCTATCAGTTCGCAATCTCGCCGTGGTTAGGCACCAATTGCCGCTTTGATCCGAGTTGTTCAAACTACGCAATAGAGGCATTGCAGGTGCACGGTCCGCTGCGAGGTGGCTGGCTAGCAATGAAGCGCATCGGGCGTTGCCATCCCTGGGGAGGGACCGGCTACGATCCGGTACCTGGAACGGAAGAGAAGCATGCAGCCGAAGCAGATTCTTCGGGCGATCGTCGCGCCGATCACTGAACTGACCGTCCTCGCGGTCGTCGTCTTGTTTTCGCTGTTGCTTACGCTGGGGGCGAAGGGCGGTCTGCTGGGCGTGCTCATCATTCTTTTTAGCCTGCCACCCATTTTCCGCTACCAGATACTCATCGTTGAGGCCTGCGCCCGAGGCAGGCAGCCTGGTGCGCTGGATGCCGAATACTTCAACTGGATTGGCGGCCTTTATACGTTCTTTCCCCTGCCGGTTTCCGTCGCGTACGGATTTGCCGGTTTTTACGCCTACGAGTATTTCGGAATTCCGGGCCTCGTCTTTCTCGTCATACTTGTTTGCTTACATTACCCGGCCATGCTTGCCATTCTCGCGATAACCCATTCGCCGCTGCAAAGCATCAACCCTATTGCAATCTTTCACCTGTATCGTCGCTCCGGCGACATTTTCTGGATTGCGCCGGTGTACCTTGTCGCGATTGCGCTCGCGACCATAAAGACTGCAAGTCTGCCGCTATTGGCAGCGAACTTTCTGCAGCTGTTCACGATGTTCTCGCTGGCTGCCGTTATCGGTACGCTTATCGCGCCGGCAAAACTCGTGGACGATGTCTATATTCCTGATGCGATCGCGCCGCTTCGCAGCAAGCAGGTCAACGATGTGCAACAGGCACGCAATCTCGCGCTCAATCATGGCTACGGGCTCGTGAGCCGTAACAACCGTGCAGGCGGCTTCAAGCACATCATGGATGAGATCGAACGTGACCCGGAACCCACACAGGCCTGGCGCTGGTACTTCGAGCGTATGCTGAAATGGGATGACAGCATTCACGCATTGTTTTTTGCCCAGCACTATATCCGCGACATGCTGCGGCACGGGGAAACCATCCCGGCGATTAAACTGACAATGCGCTGCCACATGCTGGATGAACAGTTTCGCCCGTTTCCCGAGGATATTCCGACCCTGATCGAGGTCGCCGAAGACACTGGAAACGTCGATCTCGCTAGTGTGTTAAAGCGCATGTGAAGCGCTACAATAGCGACATGGAAAAACGCTTATTAAATATCCTGCGCTGTCCCGTGTCTCGTAAGGTATTGACTTTATTGAAAAAAGACAAGTTGGCGGAAGTCAACACGGCGATCAGTGCGGGCACGATTGTCAATCATGATGGCGAGAAGGTGGCGGCGCCGCTATCTGAGGCCCTCATCACCGATGATGGTAAGCGCATCTATCCGATCAATGACGGCATTCCGGTCCTGCTGGAAAGCGAGGCGATCGGCATGGAGCAGCTTGCTTGAAGATCCAGGCTAACCAGCTCTCGTCACACCTTCTGAAATCACTGGCTCCCTGTTACCTCGTCACGGGTGACGAGCACCTGTTGGTTGACGAGGCGCTGGATTCGATTCGTGCCGCCGCCCGGGAAAAAGGGTTTACGTCGCGCGAGTTGCACGTCGCGACCACCGGGTTTGACTGGAATGCGCTGACGGCGTCGACCGGCAACATGTCCCTGTTCGCCGAGCAACGCATCGTCGAGTTGCGCTTGCCAACGGGTAAGCCCGGCAAGGCAGGTGGCCAGGCAATCATTGATCTCGTCGAGCAAGCTGGTCCGGAGCTGCTGTTTATCGTCACCGGTCCGAAACTCGATCGCGGCGCCGGCAATTCGAAGTGGGCGAAGACGATCGACAAGAAGGGCGTTTCATTGCCGATCTGGCCGGTCGGCGTGCGTGAGTTGCCGGGGTGGATCGCCAATCGCATGCGCAATGCCGGCCTGCAACCCGATCGCGACGCGGTCATGCTGATTGCGGATCGCGTGGAAGGCAACCTGCTTGCCGCGAACCAGGAAATCGAAAAGCTCAGGCTCATCCTCGGCGAAGGCAAGGTCACGGCTGAGAACGTTAGTGAAGCCGTGGCCAACAGCAGTCGCTACGACGTGTACAAACTGACCGACGCAGCACTGGCTGGCGACGCGCGGCGTTCGGTTCGCATCCTGGGTGGCCTTAAAGCCGAGGGTGTGGAGCCGGTCATCGTGATGTGGGCGCTGACCCGTGAACTGCGCACACTGGCAACGCTGGACGATGTCATCCGGCAGGGCGGCGATCTTGGCTCGGCGATGCAACGCTCCGGGGTCTGGCGCAACCGGCAGGGACTCGTCCGCAGCTGCGTCGGGCGGCACCAGCATGGCGATTTTCATCAGCTGCTGAAACAAACCGGGCGCGCCGATGCCGCGGCGAAAGGTCAACGCGCGGGTGACCCGTGGCAGATGGCGACCGATGTTGTCGTGAGTTTGTCGCAATGAAGCCAATCGGCGTTTTTGGTGGCACCTTTGATCCCATACACTACGGCCACCTTCGCACAGCCTTCGAGATGTTACAGGCGCTCGCGTTCGAAGAGGTCCGCTTCATGCCGTGCGGAGACCCACCGCATCGCGGCGTTACGTTTGCCGACGCACAACTGCGCTGTCGCATGGTCGAAACGGCCATCGCGGGTCAGGACGGCTTTGTCGTCGATGACCGTGAACTGCACCGCGATGGTCCGTCGTACACAATCGATACATTGACCGAGCTACGCGCGGAACACCCTGAGCGCTCACTGGGTCTTATAGTAGGAATGGATGCGTTCCTGGGACTGCCGAGCTGGCACCGCTGGAACGAATTGCTCGACGTTGCGCACATAGTCGTTGCGCATCGCCCCGGTTGGAAAGCGCCTGACATCGGGCCGCTGGGGGAGCTGATATCGGAACATGGCACGCATCGCGTATACGATGTGCACAATGCAACGCACGGGCGCATTCACATACACGCGGTGACGCAACTGGAGATTTCGTCAACCGAAATTCGGGATCTCATTGCGGCAGGACGCGACCCGCGATTCCTGATGCCGGATGCATTACGAAATCTCATACAGGAGAATGAAATTTACATGAGAGACACGCATGAATAGCGACGAACTTTGCGATCTGGTTGTCGAGGCGCTCGATGACATCAAAGCGCAGGACATAGTTCGACTCGACGTACGGGAAATGACGACGGTGACGGATTGGATGGTGGTAGCCAGTGGCACCTCCAATCGCCACGTGTCGGCACTTGTTGACAACGTCGCGGAGAAGGCTCGCGAAGCGAATCATCGACCGATTGGCGTTGAAGGCGAGGAAGGCGGTGAATGGGTACTGCTTGATCTGCAGGACGTGCTCGTGCACGTCATGCTGCCGAAGGTTCGCGAGTTTTATAATCTCGAGAAGCTCTGGTCGATTCGCCCGTCGGGGGAAGCCGCGGCAACCGACGGTTAGCCGGTGCATATTCGTCTGTTGTGTGTTGGCGATCGCCAGCCCGCCTGGGTTGACGACGCCGTCGGCAAGTACACTGCGCGATTGCCGCGTGACTGGCACTTCCGACTCGATACACTGGCGACGGTTCGCCGCGGCAAAAACGACAAATCACAGAAGGCCATGCTCGCCGAAGGCGAGCAAATTCTCGCGAAACTGCAGGCGGGTGAGCGAGTCGTATTGCTCGACGAGCGTGGTAAACAACTCACTAGTAAAGGCCTGGCTGAACGACTTTCCGAATGGCAGGCGGACGGCCGCGATGTGTGTCTCGTTATTGGTGGTCCCGACGGTGTGTCAGATGCGGTCAAACAGCGCGCCGATTTTACGTGGTCGTTATCGCAGCTGACCTTGCCGCACGGGATGGCGCGCGTGCTGCTGGCAGAGCAGCTCTACCGGGCCTGGTCGCTGCAAACCGGTCATCCTTACCACCGCGAGTGAATGAACGCGCCACGATGAAAAATTCCTTGAAACTACACCTCGCGTCGTCGTCGCCGCGCCGCCAGGAGATTCTCGCCGCGCTGCGTCTCGACTTTACCGCCCAGGGTGTCGATCTTGACGAAACGCCGCTTCATGGCGAGACAGCCGATGAGATGGTGCTGCGGCTGGCAGAAGATAAGGCGCTTGCGGCGGGCATGCCTGGCGACGTCGTTGTGATCGGTTCTGATACCGAGGTTGTTTTGGACGACGTAGCGCTCGGCAAACCCGTTGATCGTGACGACGCGATCAGCATGCTGCTCAGCTTGTCCGGTCGAACCCATCAGGTAATCACGGGAGTCGCGGTTGCTCGCGGTGACCATGTTGCAGCGGTGATCTCCAGCACGGATGTGCAGTTTCGGGAGATTGGTCGGGACGAGGCGGACAATTACTGGCAAAGTGGGGAACCCCGCGACAAAGCGGGGGCATATGGCATCCAGGGGCTGGGCGGGGCGTTCGTGGAGTCGATCAATGGCAGCTACTCGTGCGTCGTTGGCCTGCCGGTCTTTGAGACCGTCACGCTGCTGCGCGAAGCGGGTATCGATGTGATGGCACGCAATGACTGACGAATCGCCCAAAGAAGAAATTCTCGTCAACGTAACACCGAGCGAGGTGCGCGCCGCGCTGCTCGAAAACGGCGTGCTGCAGGAAGTCTATATCGACCGTACCGAAAGTCGTGGGCTCATCAGCAACATCTACAAAGGCCGCGTCACGCGCGTCTTGCCGGGCATGCAGGCCGCGTTCATCGAGATGGGGCTGGATCGCACCGCGTTCCTGCACGCCTCCGATATCGCATCACCGGGAAATCGGGAAAACGGTGATGAGTCGCCCAACATCAAGGAGCTCCTGCGCGAAGGCGACGAGATCATGGTGCAGGTCGTCAAAGACCCGCTGGGCAACAAAGGCGCACGCTTGACCACCTATATCACATTGCCCTCACGGCATCTCGTGTTGCTGCCGCACAGCCGCACGGTTGGCGTTTCGGCGCGCATTGAGGATGACGATGAACGCGAACGCCTGCGCACGATAGTCGAGGACTTGCTCGAGGAGCAGGGGCTTGAATGCGGCGCCATTGTCAGGACCCTGGCGGAAGGCGCGAGTGCCGATATCATCGCCAAGGACCTCCGCTATACATGCAAGCTGTGGGACGTCGTTCAGCAACGGTGCAGCAACGCCAAGGTACAAACACTGGTACACGAGGATCTCTCGTTGCCGCTGCGCGTCTTGCGCGACATGGTGACGAGCGACGTTGAGCGTATCCTCGTTGACTCGGAAGAAGACTTCAATGCGATGCAGGAGTTTGCGAGCACCTATCTTCCCGACGTTGAACCCATGCTCGAGTGGTACAAACGACGCCGGCCCATATTCGATCTGCATGGCATCGAAGATGAGATTGTGCGCTCACTGGACCGCTCGATCCCGCTCAAGTCCGGCGGCTACGTGATCTTCGACCAGACGGAAGCCATGACGACTGTTGACGTCAATACCGGCGGCTATGTCGGGCACCGCAATCTCGAGGAAACCATTTACCGCACAAACCTTGAGGCAGCGGTTGCGATCGCGCGCCAGCTGCGGCTGCGAAATCTCGGCGGCATTATCATTATCGACTTCATCGATATGGAAGAGGCCGATCATCGCGACAACGTGTTGCAGGTGCTCGAGCAGTCGATGGCGCGAGACCATGCACGACACCAGATCACACCGCTCTCGCCATTGGGACTTGTCGAGATGACTCGCAAGCGGACGCGCGATCGCAACCGCTGCCTCAAGGTTTGTGCGGTAAATGG
>JBCAZN010000027.1:0-12607 GCA_038533035.1 Pseudomonadota bacterium | reverse complement strand
TGAGCCGCACGCTGCAACCAGCAGCAGCATGAACACGATTGCGGCGCGCCGGATCATCAGCCCCGATACATGAGCCAGGCAATGACGATGGCGACGAGCACGACGACCGCCCAGCCTATGCGCTCAACGTGAGTCTGCAGGTTGTCCTCCAGTTTTTGACCACCCGCTCGTACAAGCCCGGATACCAGGAAGAATCGACTCGCACGCCCCACCATCGAGCCAATGAAGAACGCCGGCAGGTTCAGCGTGGCGACGCCCGCGGCAATCGTAAATACCTTGTAGGGCAGCGGCGAGAATCCGGCGATAAACACCACCCAGATACCGTAGTCATCGAACCAGCGCCGGCTGGTCTCGAAGTCATCCCAATAGCGCGACTCGCGTAGCCACGGCTCGATCGCATCGAACAGCGCGTAGCCGATCCAGTAGCCTGCCAAGCCACCCAGTACCGAGAACAATGTCGCGATGGACGCGTAACGAATCCATTTCTCGCGCTGCGCGAGCACCATCGGCGCCAGCATGACGTCGACGGGAATCGGGAAAAACGAGGACTCGGCAAAGCTCACGCCACCGAGGTAGTACTCGGCGTGCCGGTGCCGCGACCACTCGAGGACGCGATCGTAAATAGGTCGAAACAAGGTCATGCAGTCAATCCGGGCCCAGGCGCTGATACAGAATTAACGTGATTAAAGTGCTGTATCACGTTGATAAATATAACCTACTTTCCTTGCACCAGGGGAACAAAGCTGACCGGCCCCAGCGACACCTGCTCGAAGCGGTCCGGATGATTCACAATCATCGTCAGGTCCTGTTTGCCGGACGGACCCACCGGGATGATCAGCCGCCCACCGGGCGCCAGCTGTTGTAACAGCTTCTTGGGCATCGACGATGCCGCGGCCGTCACAATAATGCCATCGTACGGCCCGTACTTCGGCCAGCCCTCCCAGCCGTCGCCGGGCCGGTATTGCACGTTGTAGATATCGAGGTCGCGCAAACGCTGTTTCGTCTTGGTCAGGAGCTCGCGGATGCGCTCAACCGTGTAAATCTGTTTAACCAGTGGCGCCAGCACTGCCGTTTGGTAGCCGCAGCCCGTGCCGATTTCGAGCACTTTTTCGCCTTCGAATCCCGCGAGCAATGCCTCCGTCATGCGCGCCACGATGAATGGCTGGCTGATCGTCTGTCCCAGACCGATCGGCAGCGCCGTATCCTCGTATGCGCGGCTCGCGAGCGCTTCATCGACAAACAGGTGCCGCGGCACGTTGCGAATCTGGTTGAGTACTGCTCCCGAGCGAATTCCCTGGTCAACCAGCCGTTGCACGAGGCGATCACGAGTGCGTGCAGAGGTCATTCCGATGCCCTGCCGCGCATCAATCATCGGCGCCGTCCAGCCAGGTCGCGAGCACGTCGACAGCCTCATGGCGGGTCAGGTCAACCCGTAGCGGCGTTACCGAAGCATAGCCTTGCTCTATTGCATGAAAATCGGTGCCTTCTCCGGCATCCTGGCCCGCGCCTGCGGGGCCTACCCAGTAGATGGGACGGCCATACGGGTCGGTATCTTTCAGTGCATGTTCCGACTTGTGGCGGAAGCCGAGCCGCGTTGCTCGGACGCCTTTGAGCTCCTCGAGCGGGATATTCGGCACGTTGACGTTGAGCACGACATCAGACGGAAACGGCGCTTTGCCGATTTTTTTCACAAGTTCCGCCGCCACGTGCGCTGCCGTCTCAAAGTGTTTGAGCTCAGCACCCACGAGTGTCTGGCCCACGAGCGACACGGCAATCGTCGGCAGGCCTAGGAAACGGCCCTCCATCGCGGCCGCAACCGTGCCTGAATAAATAACGTCGTCGCCGAGGTTTGCGCCGTGATTGATGCCCGAGACGACCAGGTCGGGCTCCTCATCGAGCAGCCCGGTCACGGCCAGGTGTACGCAATCCGACGGCGTACCGTCGATCTTGTAGCGGTTTTTCTCGTACTCGCGCACGCGCAGCGGGTTATTCAGCGTCAGCGAATTGCTCGCGGCCGAGCGATTGCGGTCCGGCGCCACGACCACGATATCGGCCAGTGGCTCCAGCGCGGACGCGAGCACGTTGATACCGGTGGCAAGGTAGCCGTCGTCGTTGCTGACGAGGATTCTCATTCTTGTTATCGACGATTGGTGATTCGGGACGCGCTCACTATACTCAATGTTCCCCTCGCACCATAGCCTCAATACACGCCTCATGACCGACGAAGACACCGATGAATTTCGCCGCGCGATGAGTGGCACCAAGCCGCTGCGGTCGGATGCGCGTGTTCCCGAGCAAAAGTCGAAGCCGAAACCCAAGGCGCGCTTTGCGAAGGCTGACGAGGAAGCCGTTCTCGAAGAGATGCTCGAGAACGACATCGATGAAATCGAACATGGCTACGGTGGCGCTTTGCGATATCACCGCCAGCATGTCGGTCGCCGTACGATGCGCAAGCTAACGCGTGGTGGCTATGCGGTTCAGGCCGAAGTTGACCTGCACGGCATGACGCTGGCCGAAGCCAAGCCGCGCCTCAAGGATTTCATCAATTACAGCGCCCAGCAGGGCCACCTGTGCGTGCGCGTCGTGCATGGCAAGGGCCTGGGGTCCGGGGAGCGCGGACCGGTGCTGAAGAGCGCTGTGAACTCGTGGCTGCGCAAGTGGGACAACGTGCTGGCGTTTGTCTCTACGCGGCAAGTGCATGGTGGGACTGGGGCGGTTTATGTGTTGTTGCAGAGGGATTGAATCGGTGAAAGACCGCTTGGCCGGTTAGCGGTCGTTGGATCAATCCCGATCTAGTGGCGGGATGAAATCCGCAGGTTTGTCGGTCATGCGATCATCTGTTGGCTTGACCACAGGCCCGAAGAAATTAGCCCGATGACCCGCAAGAGAATGCTCGGACATCTTTGCTTGTAGTTCTACCGCTATCTCAGGGAAATTTTGCGGCAATGCCCGGATCCCAAGCGGCTCGTCCGAAGCTCTGAGCAAGAAGCCCTCTTCAAAGCGGCTTGTAATGTGACTCTCGCAGGCAGATTGCACCAAGTCCGCATACGGGCGTCCGAACCAGGTCAACCAGCTCGGGACGGCCGGTATTCCAAGCCACCTGTTGTGTCGCGGTAGCGGATACGTTTCGCTTTCGCCAGTGAAGTACAGGGACCTGCCTTTCGCTTCGACTCCAGTTTCGACGTATGCGATGGCGTAGAAAGAGCCGGTGGCTCGTGCAAGCGATTGAAAGAGAGCGACAGTGGCCTGTCTCCATGCGGGATCCTGCAGCGCACGACCATCGATGTCGACCTGCAGCTTCACCCTCTTGGCCGCGTCTACATTTCGCGGCATGTCGTCACGCGGATCAGAAAAAGATACAGATCCTCCGTAACACGGAGCGCTACATGCAAAGTGCACCATGTCGCCGAACGGTGCGGCAGCAGCTTCGTCCCACAAAGCGTAGAAGCCTCCGTAGTCTCCGTCTTCGACCTTGCCCTGAAAAGGTTCAAATAGACCGTAGCGGCGAGGTAGGCACTCGTATAAATGTCTTTGCGCCACCTCTACGAATAGCCGAGCCGTCCGCCTGTCTCGCTTTGCATAAGGCAAGTACCAGCACAAATTCACGACGCTGATCGACTCTGCACCTTGCGGCGTCTTGTAATGCTTCGGCCTCTTCTTCGGCCAGACAACATCATCCTCTTGTGGGTCGTACATCGCGCCCTGGAATGCTTTTGACAAATACACGCCGAGCGAGCGCGCCAGCCGGAGTTCTGACTGCGACGATGCAGAAGGCACGTTTATTTCGATGAGCCATTGTGGGGCGAGGACCCGACCGACTAACGAATCGTCAACGTCCTCTACTTCGATGCGGAAAGCCCCATCGAGCATGAAAACGGGGACAAATTCGCCGCGCTTCTCTTTGCTGACGACTACGTTTCCAGAGCCCGCCTTCAGACAACCATCAATGCGAAATCGGTCGTTGGCAGAACGCTTGCTTAGGAATTCTGATACAGCCGATGTGTCAGGTTCCGAGGTAGAAACTATTCTTAAGTCGTAGCTCATTCGTCAATCGAACACACCAAACATCCGCTTTGGGTCACCAGCTGTCTTGAACAATGCTAGCACGCGAACGGCTACTTCCGGTTCGTTACCGGACGTCGAAAAGCAGAGATTAAAACGGCGACAGAGCGGTCGCTAGTGCAAGTACACCGGGCTAGGTTGTTCGCCGGCGAAGTTCTCCGGGTTCAACGCCGATTCTTCCGCGGAAGAATATTCAATCAAGTCACTCGCACCCCTGGTCACATGCCCACACTCTGGAACCGCGATTCCATCCGGCCGCAGAAACATCCAGTTGTCCTGGTAGTCCTTGTCGATTCTGAAGCCCCCTTCATGCACGAGCTGGTGATGACGCGTGCACAGCGGCATCAGGTTCTCAACCGACGTCTCACCGCCACTCGACCAATGCTCGATGTGGTGTAAATGAATGAAGCGGTGATTCGAGCAACCCGGGAATCCGCAGCCGCCGCCATATTGCGCATTCACGGCCCGGGCGATTGCGGTCGGAATGATGCGACTCTTACGTCCAATGGTTAGCGGCTCACCTTTATCGTTTTCGGTCAGAACAACAACCGGATTGTCGCAACACAACCGTTTGACTGATTCGATGGGCAACCCGGACCGACCTTCGCCACCGGAAAGCGCCGATTGGTCAACATGAATCGTCACAAGATGCGTATCACTCGAGGCATCACTCCCCATGCCCGCAAGATACTCCCGAGCCATCGCAACAACCGCATCCGCCTGTCGCGTCTGCCATGACGTGTCGACAACATCTGCAACCTGAAGCACGTCATCATCTCGCGCTTTGTCGAGTGCCTTCTCGATAATCTCGCCGGATTCGATCGGCACTTCAATCGTGATCGCCATCATTCCCCGCTCAGCATCACGGCGAATACGCAAACTGCGATTGCGAATGGCACGTTCGGCAGTGCTGACAGACTCGGGATTGCCGTTACGCAACTCACGGCAATACTGCTCGACATTGGCTGCCGTATGCCGCAGCGCAAATTCCAAGAGATCCGACTCGTTCTCGCGACTCGCAACACGCGTTAACGCACGTACCTTGGCGTAGGAGAGTTCGCCAGCTGCAAACGCTGCCGAGACTGACCGCAAGTGCTTCAATGCGTGGGCAACGCGCACTTTCTCGTACGCCGTTGTTGCCGAGATATCGCAGCGCCACGCCAACCACTCCGCGGCATTGCTCAGTCCCCACTGAAGAAACCCGGCTCGTTCGTCGAACTCACGAACCATCACGAGCAACTCGTAAGTCGCCACGTTGATCTGGCGCGCCAGTGAAAGGATGTTCTGCTCCAGCTCGTCAATGGAACAGAGCCGGGTTTCGTTCGGATTTTGGGTATTCATCACAGCACTCCTTTGCGTGAATTAGAGTACTGTGATTATATACAGTTAATAGCCAATAATCAAACGTAACTATCTGTTTATATTGTTTATTTTCGCTAAACCAAACCGGTTGATATGACGATTACCCGGTTGCGGCAATCTCACGGAGCACTGAGGTAGCGTAAGCGCCTTTCCCGAGTGCAAAGGACAGCGTGAGCGCGTCATCTTCAAGGTGCGCTTCGAGATCCCGCACCCGCAGGCGCGTTGCGCGAGCGGCTGGCTCAACGCGCGCTTTTGCAAGGGCACTCATCCAGTCGGGCCAGCGTACGTAGGCGGCCTGCCCTGTTGAACCATCGCCGGCCAAAGGTGCAGTCGGATGCAAGTCGAGGTCAGCAGAGCGTTGCCGAATGTCATCGTCGACGCCGTCAACGTCAAATACGCTGCCGGTGCCGTCGAGATTGACGGTGTCACCGTCGAGCACCTGGTTCCAGGTGCCATCGACGACGCGCTGCTGCAGGATGTCGTTAAACAAGAACGAGCGGACGGTAGAAATCGCAAGGCTGCGCTTGTGGCGCGGAAGTCGAGCGCCCGAGGCCCATTCGTTGGCCAAAGCCAGGTTGCCGCCGTCACGGCCGAAACGTTGCTCACCAAAATAGTTCGGAACCCCGGCAGTGCGTATCAACTGCAAACGCGTCGAAACATCATCAGCCCGACCTGCATACCCCTCGCCCCGCAAAACAATTCTGAACTGGTTCTCGCGATGCACGCCGCGACGCAGTTTCTTGCGATGGCGCTCACGCGTTTCAATGACGACGCCTTCGATCTCGAGCGCGTCCCAGTCTGGCGCATTCCATCTTGGCACGCTGAACCATTGCCGCGTGACCGCATGCCGGTCCTTGAGGCCGGAGTAGCCGACTTCTTTTGCAGCAACGCCGGCGAATCGAGCAAGCTGCCGGGCGACCCACTCGGTGTTGGCGCCGCGTTTGCAGATGAACAGATAATCGTGCTCGCCGTCGTCCGAAAAATCGTAGCCGAGCACCTCGGTGACCGCGAAGTCTTCGGGCGTCGAGCGGATACGTGCAGCAAACAACGGCTCGCCGTGCGCGCGAGCCCAGTCGGGAAGAGAATTCACGGATTCAGCGGCGCGCGTCGGCGACCGGTACGACCTGGTAGAAGGTTTCCTGTTTGCCAATCATGCCGAGATCGGTGCGGGCGCGTTCCTCGGCGGCATCGCGGCCCTGCTTGAGGTTGATCACCTCGGCGTCGAGGGATGCATTGCGCAGTCGCAGGTCGTCGTTGATCTGGCTCTGCTCGGCGACGGCGTTACGGAGCTTGCGGGTCTTGCTGTAGCCGTCGTCGGAAAACCACAGCTCGGCCTGCAGGCCGAGTCCGGCCAGCGCGAGCATGATGAGCAACGTGCGTGAAGCGCTCAATGGTATCTCCAACCTTTTACGGCCAATCCCCTTTTGGCGTGCCGGCTTTATGCCTTGACGGAAAAAGCCTCGCGCGCCGCGTACCCTGCCAAATCGCCCAATTCCTCTTCGATGCGCAGCAGCTGGTTGTACTTGGCGATGCGGTCCGACCGGGACAGGGATCCGGTCTTGATCTGCGTCGCCTGCGTGCCTACCGCGATGTCGGCAATCGTCGCGTCCGAGGTTTCCCCCGAACGATGCGAGATTACCGCGGAGTAGCCCGCCTCATCTGCCATAGTAATCGCATCAAGAGTTTCGCTTAAGGTACCGATTTGGTTAGGTTTTATCAATATCGAATTGGCAATTTTTTCGTTGATGCCGCGACCCAGGATCGAGGTGTTCGTGACGAACAGGTCGTCACCGACCAGCTGTACGCGATCACCGATCTTCTCGGTCAGGAGCTTCCAGCCGTCCCAGTCGCCCTCGTCCATGCCGTCCTCGATCGTAATAATCGGGTAACTGTCGGCGAGATCCGCGAGGAAATCGGTGAATCCGGCGGCGTCGAATTGCCGGCCTTCGGATTCGAGGTCGTAAACACCGTCCTTGTAGAATTCGGAACTGGCGACATCAAGGCCGAGCAGAATGTCGTCGCCGGCTTTGAAGCCCGCCTTCTCGATGGCGGTCATGATCGTGTCGAGCGCCGCCTGGTTGGACGGCAGGTCCGGTGCGAATCCGCCTTCGTCACCAACGGCGGTGTTCAGACCCATGCCGTTCAGGACGCTCTTCAGGCAGTGGAAGATCTCGGTACCGTGGCGCAGCGCCTCGGAAAAAGTCGGCGCGCCGACGGGCAGGATCATGAACTCCTGGATATCGACGCTGTTGTTGGCGTGCGCGCCGCCGTTGATGATGTTCATCATCGGTACGGGCATCATCGTGCTGTCGCCGAGATGGCGGAACAGGGATATGCCTTTCGCTACCGCTTCTGCTTTTGCAGTCGCGAGTGAAATGGCAAGCAACGCATTGGCGCCGAGGTTGCCTTTGTTGTCGGTGCCGTCGAGATCGATCATGCACTGGTCGACAGCGCGCTGGTCGGCGAACTCGCCCGCGAGCAACGCATCGCGCAGCGGCCCGTTAATATTGGCAACGGCTTTGCGTGTGCCTTTGCCGAGATAGCGGGACTTGTCGCCATCGCGCAGTTCAACCGCCTCGCGGGTACCCGTCGATGCGCCGGATGGCACACCGGCGCGCGCCGTGCTGCCGTCGGCCAGCGTTACGTCGGCCTCGACCGTAGGGTTTCCTCGCGAGTCGAGAATTTCCCGACCGCGTACGTCTGAGATCTTGATCATGCTTACTCCGTGCCGGGCACGCCGAGGCCGAATTTTGCTTCGAGGTAGCCCTGTTTCTTGACGCTCGAGTCGATCGACATGAGCGTTTCCAGTAATTCCTTCATGTTCGCGAGCGGCATCGCGTTTGGACCGTCGCTCAGCGCCGTTTCGGGTGTCGGGTGCGTCTCCATGAAGAAGCCCGCAACGCCGGCGGCGCATGCCGAGCGCGCCAGTACGGGGATGAATTCGCGACGCCCGCCCGATGCCGAGCCCAGACCGCCGGGCTGCTGTACCGAATGTGTAGCATCAAACACGACCGGCGCGTATTCGCGCATCACGGCCAGTCCGCGCATGTCGGATACGAGGTTGTTGTAGCCGAAGGAAAAGCCGCGCTCGCAGGCCATGATCTGCTCGTTACCGGTCGAGCGTGCTTTCTCAATGACGTTCTTCATTTCCCACGGCGACAGGAACTGGCCTTTTTTCACGTTGACCGGCAGACCCGCAGCCACCGTACGCAGAATGAAATTGGTCTGGCGGCACAGGAACGCGGGTGTTTGCAGCACGTCGACAACGCTGGCGACCTCGTCCATCGGTGTGTCTTCGTGCACGTCGGTCAGTACCGGTAGATCAAGCTGCTTCTTGACCTCGCTGAGAATCCGCAGACCCTCGTCCATGCCGGGGCCGCGGAAGCCGTCACGCGATGAACGGTTCGCCTTGTCGAACGAGGATTTGTAGATAAACGGTATACCCAGCTCGCTCGTGATCTCCTTGAGCGTGCCGGCCGTATCGATCGTCATCTGCTCGCTCTCGACGACGCAGGTGCCGGCAATCAGGAAGATGGGCTGGTCGTTACCGACCTCGAAGCCGCACAGTTTCATCCCTCGGCCGCCTCTGGCATCGCGCCCTCGGTGTGCTTGCGCACGGCCGCAATGAAGCTCTTGAACAACGGGTGTCCGTCACGCGGATTCGATGTGAACTCGGGGTGAAACTGGCTCGCCAGGAAAAACGGGTGGTCCTTGATCTCGACCATCTCGACGAGATCATCGACGGACAGGCCGGAGAATGTAAGGCCGGCTTTCGTCAGCTGGTCGCGGTAGTTGTTGTTCACTTCGTAGCGGTGCCGGTGGCGTTCCTCGATTTTTGTCGCGCCGTAGCTCAGTGCTGCCAGCGATCCTTCGATCAATGTCACGTCCTGCGCGCCAAGCCGCATGGTGCCGCCGAGATCCGACGCTTCGTCGCGCTCCTCGGTCGCGCCGCTGGCATCCTGCCACTCGGTAATGAGGCCGACGACCGGGTGTGGCGTATCGCGATTAAACTCGGTGCTCATCGCGTCCTTGAGCCCGGCCATGTTGCGCGCCGCCTCGATGACAGCGACCTGCATGCCAAGGCAGATGCCGAGGTAGGGAATGCCGTTCTCGCGCGCAAACTGCACGGTATCGATCTTGCCTTCGATACCGCGATCGCCGAAGCCGCCCGGCACCACGATGCCGTCCATGGGCTCAAGCACACCGCAACCGTCTTTTTCGATGTCGGTCGATTCGATGAAATGGATATTCACCTTGGTACGCGTATGAATGCCGCCGTGCTGCAGTGCCTCGACCAGTGAAATATAGGAATCCTTGAGATCCATGTACTTGCCGACCATCGCGACATTCGCTTCCGCGCTCGGGTTTTGCTTGGCCTCGACGACCGCGTCCCATTCGCTGAGGTCCGCGTCTGGGAGATCCAGACCGAGCTGGCGGGTCACGATGCCGTCGAGTCCCTGGTCGTGCATCATTGCCGGAATTTTGTAGAGATCGTCGGCGTCGTAAGCCGAGATAACCGATTTTTCGGGCACGTTTGTGAAGAGCGCAATCTTTTTACGCTCATCCTGCGGCAGGGGCTGTTCAGAACGGCAGACCAGGATATCCGGCTGGATACCGATCGAACGCAACTCCTTGACCGAGTGCTGCGTGGGCTTGGTCTTGATCTCGGAACTCGTCGGAATGTACGGCACCAGTGTCAGGTGCACGTAGACACACCGATCGCGGCCCATCTCCACGCCCATCTGGCGAATCGCCTCGAGGAACGGCAGTGATTCGATATCGCCCACCGTACCGCCAATCTCGACGAGGCAGATGTCGGCGTCGCCGGCACCTTTTTCGACGCTTTCCTTGATCTCGTTGGTGATGTGCGGAATGACCTGCACCGTGGCACCGAGATAGTCGCCGCGCCGCTCCTTGCCGATCACGCTTTCGTAGATACGGCCCGTCGTGTAGTTCGAATGCCGACCGCCACGCGCGGTACGCACAAAGCGCTCGTAGTGACCGAGATCGAGATCCGTCTCGGTACCATCGTGGGTAACGAAAACCTCGCCGTGCTGGAACGGGCTCATCGTGCCCGGGTCGACATTAATGTACGGGTCGAGCTTGATCATGCTGATCGACAGCCCGCGCGCTTCCAGGATAGCCCCGAGGCAGGCGGAGGTGATGCCCTTGCCTAGTGACGAAACCACACCACCGGTAATGAATACGTACGACGTCATGTATTAACTCGTGCCTGCTCGCGAATGGCGACTTGCGGGAATAAGAAAAGGGCTGGAGCAAAAGCACTGCTTTGTGCTTTGTTCCAACCCTTTATTCGTTCGCGCCGTCGTTGGACTAAAGACGGTATTCGATGTTATCCGCGGGACCTTGCTAATGCAATGCGGGTCGGGCTCTCCAGCGCACCTGAACGCCCGGATTCGCGGTCGCATCCGCGACCATCCAGAGGTCGCCCACGGCAACCAGGCGTTCGCCGCAGTACACCAGCGGCAGCCGATTTCGCATCCAGGGCACCACGCCCTCCTCTTGAAGTAGTTTCTTGAGTTTACGCGTATGTTGTTGACCTGCAGGCTGAAATTCCTCGCCACCCTCTCGCCGCCGCACGGTCAGGCCGTGGTCGAGCAGCACCGGGTCGAGGCCGGCCTGGGCGCCGTCCTCAAAGGCCAGCGTGCCCAGACCCGAGCCGAGCTCGGCGCGACCGGCTTCCACCGGAATCTCGTCAAAAACGTCGGCGAGATCCTGTGGCATCAGGTACAGGCCGTTGCGATAGCGCCGTACCGAGGTCCCGGGCCAGCTGACCAGCGGCTGCGCGTCTTCACGCGCCGGGATCAGGTCCTGCATGACCCGATCAAGCTGCAGCGCCGTCGGTGTCGAAAGTCCCAGCTCGCGCAGCGAATGACGAATGACGTTGCGCTGCCGCTCGGGTGACAATGAAGAGAGCCGGTCAATGGGCAACCTGCCCGGCTCGCCGCCGAGTGCGTCGAGATCAATGCGCGCGAGATCGACCAGCAGTTGTGATGCCTCACCCGCATGACCGGCGCTGCGCTGTAATCGTGCCGCAATGTCCGGCCAGCGCATCTTGAGCCGTGGCAACACTTCGTGACGCAGGAAATTCCGGTCAAAGTTGCGATCCTTGTTGGTCGGGTCCTCGATCCAGCGCAGGCCGCAATGCGTTGCGTAGTCGTGCAGCGCCTGGCGGTCCACGTTGAGTAACGGCCGCGCCAGCCACCCTGGACCAAATCGACGAATGTCCCCGATCCCCGCAACGCCCGCAGGACCGCTGCCACGAATCAGGTTGAGCAGCAGGGTTTCTGCCTGGTCTTCGCGGTGATGGGCGCTCAGCAACCAGTCGTCGGCCTGCATTTCGGCCAGCAATCCCGAGTAGCGCGCCTCGCGCGCCGAGGCTTCCGGACCCTTCCCCGATTCCAGTTGAACACGCACTTTGACGCTGCGAAATTCCACGCCCAGCGAGCCCGCGACTTGCCGGCAATGGTGTTCCCAATCCGCGGACGATTCCTGCAGTCCGTGATCGATATGAATCGCGACCACCTCGGTCTCCAAGCGCAACTGCACGAGCGCGTGCAGCAGAACCGTGGAGTCCAGCCCACCACTGAAGGCAACAATGAATCGAGAGGGAGGGCCCGCTTTGGCGTTAAGACTGGCGAGCTGTGCGGACAGGGTCTGGGGCGAAAACGTCACGCTTCCTTGAACTGGCCAAAGCTCGACAGACGCTGCTGGCGCTGCTCCAGGAGTTCCTCCGTCGACAACGCTTCGAGTTCTTCAATATTTTTCAGGAGCGCGTTGCGAATGACTTCGCCCATTTCCTGCGGATTGCGGTGCGCACCGCCGAGCGGCTCCTGCAGCACCTCGTCAACCAGCCCGAGGTCATTAAGGTGCCCTGCCGTAATTCGCATTGCCTCCGCGGCGTCTTCAGCGCGCTCGGCGCTCTTCCACAGGATCGTTGCACAGCCTTCGGGCGAAATGACCGAGTAAATGCTGTACTGCAGCATGAGCAGCCGATCTGAAACGCCGATCGCGAGTGCACCTCCGGAACCGCCTTCGCCGATGACGACGCTGATGATAGGCGTCTTGAGACTGGCCATCAGGTACAGGCTGTAGGCAATCGCCTCGCTCTGGCCGCGTTCTTCGGCACCGACGCCCGGATAGGCACTCGCGATCGGCGTTT